>NZ_DALYOQ010000044.1:0-37046 GCF_031974595.1 Pantoea sp. CTOTU46764
TGTCGTTTGCCGGTGGCGTGGGTTCTGTAGCGGGCGTGGTGACCGGTGTCATCATTTTTACCGTCATCAACTACGGCTTGACCTACATCGGCGTCAACCCTTACTGGCAGTACATCATCAAGGGCGGCATCATCATCTTCGCTGTGGCGCTGGATTCACTGAAGTACGCACGTAAAAAATAATTGGTTTCCCCTCACCCCAACCCTCTCCCGCTTGCGGGAGAGGGAGCAGACCGAGTTCTAACTTAAAACCTGCACTAAACGGTTCCCTCTCCCGCTGGCGGGAGAGGGCTAGGGTGAGGGAACAAACATCACTTCTGCAGTTTCTCTTCCAACTCTAAAAGCTGCTCTGGCGTCACCGCCGGATAACTCTGCGCATCTTCCGGCACTTCATGCACCGCAGGAATCGGCACTAGCGGGCCGAGGAAACGCGGCTCGCGCTTCATCAAATACAAATCCGCCAGCGCACCCAAACGTGCACCCACTTCACGGAAACGCACCGACAACATGTTTTTCGGCGATGGCACCGCATAACACTGCGCCTGAATCCCCAGATGCTGCGCGATGTACAGCGCGCGTTCGCAGTGGAAGCGCTGGGTAATGATGATGAAATCGTTGGTATCGAACACTTTGCGCGTGCGCACAATCGAATCCAGCGTGCGGAAGCCGGCGTAATCCAGCACGATGTCCGACGGCGCGACGCCCGCTTTAATCAAATCACGGCGCATGGTCATCGGTTCGTTATAGCTTTGCTGCGCATTGTCACCGCTCAGCAGCAGGTAATTCACCTTGCCGCTGTTATAGGCGTTCAACGCGCCCTGAATGCGATAGAGGTAATACTGATTGATGACGCCGGTGCGGTAATACTTGGCCGTGCCCAAGACCACGCCGACCTGACGATGCGGCAGCGAGGTGACATCTTCGTAAATAAAGGGCGCGGTTTTCCAGCTGATCCAGCGATCCAAGCCGAGCGCGGTCGCCACCATCAGTAAGATGATGAAAAACAGACCAAAGAAAACGCGTTTAATCATGCGCGCGGGCACTCGGTTGGCAGAATTCAGAATGGATAAAGGCTACTTGAGGCGGGCGGGGGAAGCAAGTAAACGCCAGTTGGCTGACGTTTTTTTAAACGTTGCCGGATCTAAATGATCCGGCAACGAATTTATCAGATCGAAGTACGGCGATAGTTACGATACTGCGGCAGCCAGAAGTTGTTGCTGACGGCTTTCGACAGCACATCTTCCGAGGTCACCACCGCCACACCAGCCAGCTGCGCGGCTTTGCCCACTTCAATGGCAATCAGCTTGGACACGCCTTGTATATCTTTGATCTCCGGCAGAACCGGACCTTCGCCGTCATTGACCAGCGGCGAACAGTCGGCCAGTGCGCGGCTGGCGGTCATCAGCATTGAATCCGTCACGCGGCTGGCGCCCGCAGCGATCACACCCAAACCAATACCAGGGAAGATATAGGAGTTGTTGCACTGGGCGATTGGATAGGTTTTCCCTTTCCAGGTGACCGGCGAGAACGGGCTGCCGGTGGCAACCAGCGCGGCACCGTCGGTCCAGGCGATGATGTCGGCTGGTGTTGCTTCCACGCGTGACGTTGGGTTCGACAGCGGCATAACGATCGGACGCTTGGTGTGCTTGTGCATCTCGCGGATGATCTCTTCGGTGAACAGGCCAGGTTGACCTGATACGCCGATCAGAATATCCGGCTTGGCGTTGCGCACCACGTCGAGCAGAGAAATTGAATCGCTATCGGTATCCCAATCTTTCAGGCTCTCGCTCTTCTGCACCAGCTTGCTCTGGAAATTGAGTAGGTTCGGCAGTTTGTCGGTCAGCAGACCGAAGCGATCGACCATCATCACGCGGCCACGCGCTTCATCATCGCTCAAACCTTCCGACTTCATCTGCGCGATGATTTGCTCGGCGATACCACAACCGGCAGAACCGGCACCGAGGAACACCACTTTCTGCTCGCACAGGCGGCTGCCCGCAGCGCGGCTGGCGGCGATCAGCGTGCCGACGGTCACTGCGGCGGTGCCCTGAATATCGTCGTTGAAGCAGCAGATCTCATCGCGATAGCGCTCCAGCAGCGGCATGGCGTTTTTCTGCGCGAAGTCTTCGAACTGCAACAGCACGTTCGGCCAGCGACGGTTGACTGCCTGGATGAACTCGTTAACAAACTCTTCGTACTCTTCGCCAGTGATACGCGGATGACGCCAGCCCATATAGAGCGGATCGTTCAGCAGCTGTTGGTTGTTGGTGCCGACATCCAGTACCACCGGCAAGGTGTAAGCCGGGCTGATGCCGCCACACGCGGTATACAGCGACAGCTTACCGATTGGGATGCCCATGCCGCCGATACCTAAATCGCCGAGGCCAAGAATACGTTCGCCATCAGTCACCACGATCACTTTTACATTCTGCTTAGTGGCGTTCTGCAGCATGTCTTCAATGCGGTCGCGGTTGTTATAAGAGATGAACACGCCGCGCGCGCGACGGTAGATTTCAGAGAAGTGTTCACAGGCGGCGCCGACCGTTGGGGTGTAGATAATCGGCATCATCTCTTCCAGATGATTGTCGAGCAGCCGGTAGAACAGGGTTTCGTTGGTGTCCTGGATATTGCGCAGATAGACATGCTTGTCGTTGTTGTTTTTGAAATCCAGGAACTGGCGCCAGGCACGTTCTGCCTGCTCTTCGATGGTTTCTACCGCTTCCGGTAGCAGGCCGTTGAGGTTAAATTCGTTACGTTCTTCGAGGGTGAAGGCGCTGCCTTTATTCAACAGCGGAAATTCCAGCAGGATCGGACCCGCATAAGGAATATACAGCGGGCGTTTACTTTCGTAGTCGAGTTCCATGCAGTGCTTGCTCCGGTTGCAGTGTTTTCTGACGTATCGCCGGGAAAAGGTCACGCCAGTCCATCTTGAAATGAAGAGGTTCTGGCGCCCGATCCTATGAAAATTCCTGCAGATGTACAGCTTTTGTTAACAGAAGGTCACAAAAGCGGTAAAAGGATCACTAAACTGATGTTTTCGAAACTAAAGTAAGTGAGAAATCCTCACATCCCAACGCCTTAAGCGTCGCGCGAGTCGCATCCAACTGACTCAGCGTGCTCTCCTGACATTCTGCCAAAACGGCTTGCTGAATAGTCTCCAGCGCTTCGTTGCTCATGTTCATCAAAATCAGTGCGGCCTGCAGCGGCGGCAAGCTTGGGTTGAAGGCGGCGTTTTCCGCATAGCGACCGGTAAAGACCTGGCCGCTCAGGCTGCGCAGCGCCACGCCGCTGTAACTCTGGCTATAAGGCGCGTGACTGTGATTGGCGGCGGTAATAGCAGCCTGTTGCAACGCATCACCTTGAACGGCAAAACCATGATCGATCGGCGTCAGCAGACGTTCAGTGATGTTGAGATCGGCTGGACCAAACGCATCCGGCAAATAGTCGCCCAGCGTGCTAACCGCGCGTCCAGGCAGGCTGATGCGAATCGCCGTGCCGCTGTTCAGCTCGTTCATAAACTGACGGCAATGTCCGCACGGCGTGTAGTTGACGGTAATCGCCGCCAGTTTCTCTTCACCGCGCAGCCAGGCATGCGTAATGGCACTTTGCTCGGCGTGCACCGTCTGCTGCAGCGGCGTGTGCAGGAACTCCATGTTGGCGCCGAAATACCAGTGGCCGCTGACGCCGCGCGAGATCGCACCGACATTAAAATTTGATACGGTTGCCACCGCGCAGCTCGCCGCCAGCGGCAGCAGTTCCAGCGCCAGCGCATCATCATCCAGACCGGTAAGCTGTTTCAGTTGCGCGACATCCTGCGGACGCAATACGCCGTGAAAATCCGGCGCATCGAGCAGCGGCTGAATTGCAGCTTGCAGCGCAGTGGGCAGGGCAGAAAAAGCAGTAAGGAATCGTGAATGCATGATGTGATGGCCTCAGTTACGCGTTAGCGGCGATGCGCCGCCAGAGGTTTTATATGTGATCCAAGTCGCTCTGACAATGCAAGCTGATTGGGTTGTTTCAACTTTGCGAGATCTCTCGCAAGTTTCAGCCCCACCAATGCATTAATAGCGGAAAAAGGAAGGGTGCCAGTAACGAAGTGATGATGCCGCAAATCACCAAAGCTAGTGAGCTGAAGGCACCTTCCTGATAATCAATCTCGGCGGCGCGCGCGGTGCCTAATGCGTGCGAAGCGTTTCCAATCGCCAATCCGCGCGAAGATTTGTTTTTCACCTTAAACAGATTAAGCAGCATATGACCAAACACCGCACCCAGCACACCGGCGATCAGCACGCAAATAGCGCTGATGGCGGGAATACCGTGCAGCGAGGCGGAGACCGCCATCGCAATCGGCGTGGTAACGGATTTCGGCATAATGGTGGCGGCGATTTCCGGCGTTGCGCCCATCCACAGCGCAATCGCGGTGCCTGACACCATCGCCGTGATGCTGCCGATGAAACAGACGCTGATGATGGTTTTCCAGCGCGCGCGAATCTGATGCATCTGCTCATACAGCGGCAACGCCAGCGCGACAACCGCCGGTTGCAGCAACTGATTGAGCAGGCTGCTGCCGGCAAAATAGCGCGTGTAAGGCAGATTGGTGAGCAGCAGAATCGGAATGACAATCGCCATCGCCACCAGCAATGGATTGACGATGGAGATATTGATTTTCGCCGCCAGTTTGCGCGCCAGAAAATAGGCGATTACGGTCAGTGGCAGCGACCACCATGCGTCAATCATTCGGCTTCTCCTGCGGGCGCTGCAAACGTTCTGCACTTAGACCGACAATCAGCAGCACCATAAAAGTACTGACAATGCACGACACCACAATCGGCCCAAACTGCGCGGTGAGGATATCGGTATAGCTCATTACGCCGACGCTAATCGGCACAAACAGCAGCGCCATATAGCGAATCAGTAAATGGCATCCGGGTTTCACCCACTCAACCGGCATGATTTGCAGCGCCAGCAACAGAAACAGCAGCAGCATGCCGATGATGCTGCCGGGAATGGTTATCGGGAGCAGGGCAGAAATCCCCATTCCGGCGTAAAGCGCCGCATAAATGATGGCGAAGGCGCGCACACAGCGCCAACAAGCAGAGAGAACGGCAGGCATGTCAGGCTCCTGTTTTCGTAGCGCTTTATCATACGCATTAAGCGATTAGCGTGCTAGCGATCACATTGGAATGCAGATTCCAGCTTTTTCATCGCGATCTTTTATTCCTTTAAACATGACGTAGGGTAAGCCGATAGCGTGAAAGTGAGGGCGATGATGAAAGCGATTACGCGTCAGCGACAACTGCGTCAGGCGATGCCAGAAGCAGAGCATATATTATGGCGTTTTTTGCGTAACCGGAATTTATGCGGCGTGAAGTTTCGGCGTCAGCATCCGATTGGATGTTATGTCGTGGATTTCGCCTGTATTGAAAGGCTGCTGATCGTTGAGCTGGATGGCGGACAACATAATGAAGATGAAGCGAAAATTTATGATCAACGAAGAACGGAATATTTACAGCGCGGTGGCTGGAGAGTGATTAGATTCTGGAATCATCAGGTTTTCGAAGAGTTTGATGCGGTGATGGAGGAGATATATCGGCAGTTGTTGCTGCCTGGGCCCTCACCCTAGCCCTCTCCCGCAAGCGGGCGAGGGAATGATTAGGTGGAGCAGGTTTGCAAAAAGTAGAATTAAGATTAAATGACCGCACTGAGCGGTTCCCTCTCCCGCAAGCGGGCGAGGGAATGATTAAGTGGAGCAGGTTTACAAAAAGTAGAATGAAGATTAAATGACCGCACTGAGCGGTTCCCTCTCCCGCACGCGGGAGAGGGCTAGGGTGAGGGCAAAAATCCCTTACTTAACCGGCATACCCGGCACTGCACCGCTATCGACGGAGAGCACAAACAGGTCTTTGCCGCCTGGACCCGCTGACAGCACCATGCCTTCTGAAATGCCGAAGCGCATTTTACGCGGCGCGAGGTTAGCCACGATGATGGTCATCTTGCCGACCAGCACGGAAGGATCCGGATAGGCTGCGCGAATGCCTGAGAAAATCTGACGCTTCTCGCCACCCAAATCCAGCTCCAGACGCAGCAGCTTATCGGAACCGTCTACCAGCTCCGCTTTCTCGATCAGCGCCACGCGCATATCGACCTTGGCGAAATCATCGATGGTGATGGTGTCGCCAATCGGCGCATCGGCCAGCGGACCGGTTGCTGCAGGTTTGTTCGCCGCCGCCGCGTCTTCTTTCGAAGCCTCAACCAGCGCGTCAACTTTGGTCATCTCGATACGACCATACAGCGCTTTGAACGGTGCCACTTCATGATCCAGCAGCGGTTGGGCAATCGCATCCCAGCTCAGTTCGCTCTGCAGGAAGGCTTCGGTGCGTTCGGTCAGTGATGGCAGCACCGGCTTCAGCCAGGTCATCAAAACGCGGAACAGGTTGATACCCATTGAGCAGATCGCTTGCAGGTCGGCATCGCGGCCTTCTTGCTTCGCCACCACCCAAGGTGCCTGCTCATCGACATAGCGGTTCGCCAGATCGGCCAGCGCCATGATTTCACGGATCGCGCGGTTGTATTCGCGGCTGGCCCAGGCTTCGCCAATCTTCTCAGAGGCATCAACAAAGGTCTGATACAGTGCCGGATCGGCCAGTTCGCTCGCCAGCTTGCCGCCAAAGCGTTTGGTCAGGAAGCCCGCATTACGCGACGCCAGGTTCACCACTTTGTTCACCACGTCCGCATTCACGCGCTGCACGAAATCTTCCAGATTCAGGTCGATATCGTCGATGCGCGAAGAGAGCTTGGCCGCGTAGTAATAACGCAGGCTGTCGGCATCCAGATGCTGCAACCAGGTGCTGGCTTTAATAAAGGTACCGCGCGATTTGGACATCTTCGCGCCGTTCACCGTCACATAACCGTGTACGAACAGGTTGGTTGGCTTGCGGAAGTTGCTGCCTTCCAGCATCGCCGGCCAGAACAGGCTATGGAAATAGACGATGTCTTTACCGATGAAGTGATACAACTCGGTGGTGGAATCTTTCTTCCAGAACTCGTCGAAATCGAGATCGCCGCGCTTGTCGCACAGGTTTTTGAACGAACCCATGTAACCGATTGGCGCATCCAGCCAGACGTAGAAGTATTTGCCCGGCGCGCCAGGAATTTCAAAGCCGAAGTAAGGTGCATCGCGGGAGATATCCCACTGCTGCAAGCCCGACTCAAACCACTCCTGCATCTTGTTCGCCACCTGCTCTTGCAGCGCGCCAGAGCGCGTCCACGCCTGCAGCATCGCGCTGAAAGAAGGGAGATCAAAGAAGAAGTGCTCGGAATCACGCAGCACCGGCGTCGCGCCTGAAACCACCGATTTCGGGTCGATCAGCTCGGTCGGGCTATAGGTCGCGCTGCACACTTCGCAGTTATCGCCATACTGATCCGGTGACTTACATTTCGGGCAGGTGCCTTTCACGAAACGGTCCGGCAGGAACATGCCTTTCTCAGGGTCGTACAGCTGCGAGATGGTGCGGTTCTTAATGAAACCGTTCTCTTTCAGACGACCATAAATCAGTTCGGACAGCTGGCGGTTTTCGTCGCCGTGCGTCGAGTGATAGTTGTCATAGCTGATGTTGAAGCCAGCGAAATCGGTCTCGTGCTCCTGCTTCATCTCCGCGATCATCTGCTCCGGCGCGATGCCCAGCTGCTGCGCTTTCAGCATAATTGGCGTGCCGTGGGCGTCGTCTGCACAGATGAAGTGAACCTGGTTGCCACGCATTCGCTGGTAACGGACCCAAATGTCAGCCTGAATGTGTTCAAGCATGTGACCGAGATGGATTGAACCGTTTGCGTACGGCAGTGCGCACGTTACCAGAATTTTTTTAGCGACTTGAGTCATTTTTGCGTAGCGTTCCGTTGAAGAAAAATCGGTGTTAGATGTTAACCGAAGCACCCTCTGGCGTAAACACAGCAGCACATCCCCATCACTTTTAGCGCCTATCTGATACTATTGAACAGACACCGCCGCAATCTGGCGTGAAGAATAAACAAGGAGAGGGGATGACTTCACAATCCCAGCAACATCATTCACCTGAAGCGCTGCGAGCATTGGTTATCGGCGTGCTAAGTGACTTTGAACATCCGACGCTGCAACACAACCTGACCACGCTGAAAGCGCTGCGCCACGTCGCGCTGCTGGATGACAAGCTGCATATCGAACTGATGATGCCGTTCGCGTGGGCCAGCGCCTTTGAAGAGCTGAAAGCGCAAACCAGCGCCGAGCTGCTGCGCCTGACCGATGCCAGCGCCATTGACTGGCGGCTGCGTCATGACATCGCCACGCTGAAGCGGGTGAAAAATCATCCGGGCGCGACCGGTGTGAAGAACATCATCGCCGTCAGTTCAGGCAAAGGTGGCGTGGGTAAATCCAGCACCGCGGTGAATATGGCGCTGGCGCTGATCGCCGAAGGGGCGCGCGTGGGGATTCTCGATGCGGATATTTACGGCCCGTCGATTCCGAACATGCTCGGTACCGAAAATCAGCGTCCAACCTCGCCGGATGGCACGCATATGGCGCCGATCATGGCGCACGGACTGGCAACCAATTCGATTGGTTACCTGGTCACCGACGACAATGCCATGGTGTGGCGTGGCCCGATGGCGAGCAAAGCCCTGATGCAACTGCTTAATGAAACCATGTGGCCGGATCTGGATTATCTGATTCTCGATATGCCGCCAGGCACCGGTGATATTCAGCTGACGCTGGCGCAAAACGTGCCGGTGACCGGCGCGTTAGTGGTCACCACGCCGCAGGACATCGCGTTGATTGATGCGCGTAAAGGGATGGTGATGTTCGAGAAAGTCAGCGTGCCGGTGTTGGGCGTGGTCGAGAATATGAGCATGCACATCTGCAGCCAATGCGGACATCACGAACCGATTTTCGGTACCGGCGGTGCGCAGAAGCTGGTGGAAGATTACAACACGCGTTTGCTGGCACAACTGCCGCTGCACATTACGCTGCGTGAAGATTTGGATGATGGCGAACCCACCGTGGTGCGCCGTCCGGAGAGTGATTTCACCGCGCTCTACCGCCAGCTGGCGGGGCGTGTGGCGGCTCAGCTCTATTGGCAGGGAGACATTATCCCTGGCGATATCGCCTTCCGCGCCGTTTAACCCCGTCCATTTCCGCTGGCGCGTGTCGCCAGCGGAAAATGCATCAGCACATATTTTCCCTGCTCGCTCTCGCCAACCGCTTCACGCCGCCAGCCGTGTTTGAGATAGAAATCCATTGCCGCCTGATTCTGTTGCAGGCATTTCAATGCGCCAGTCGAGCTAAATCGCGACTGCACTTTTTCTAACAACGCGCTGCCCACACCTTTTCCCTGTGCGTTTGGATCGACGTACAGACTATGCAGGAAGTTGTCATTATCCAGCACCGCCGCAAACCCCACGCGATGTCCGTCCAGCTCAGCGACCAGCACGGTTTCGCCCAAAATCACAGCATCGAAATCTTCTAACTGCCAATCTTCGCCATCCAGCCACGTCCAGTTATGGCGTCGCGCGGCAAGATAGAGCGTGCGCAGAAAAGGCCGATCGGTTTCCTCAAATAAACGTATATCCACTTAAGCACTCCATTCGCACGATTATTTGACGCTTTTGCCAGGTCTCCATAAATGGTGACCCTACGAAAATGACTCTGCTCTCCGTAGGGTCGCCATTTATGGTGACCTGTTCGTATTCCTAAAAATAGCAGCAGCGAGACGAAAAGATAAAGCCTGTTTAATCAGCGCTTTTTCTGTGTAGAATGCCCGCGCGAGCCGCATGAAATCAGGTGTCGGCGCTTTGATAGCTTTTGGTTATCTAATTGATAACGTCTGCATATTAGAAGTTGGCCCGAAAATTCTGTAGCCTGCATCACATCTTTTAACGGAGGTCACCATGTCCATCATTAATACCAAGATCAAACCATTTAAAAACGCAGCGTTCAAAAACGGCGAATTCATCGAAGTCACCGAGAAAGACGTTGAAGGTAAATGGAGTGTTTTCTTCTTCTACCCGGCTGACTTCACCTTCGTATGCCCAACCGAACTGGGTGACGTTGCAGACCATCACGAAGAGTTCCAGAAACTGGGTGTAGATATCTACTCTGTTTCTACTGACACGCACTTTACCCACAAAGCCTGGCACGGTTCTTCAGACACCATCGCGAAAATCAAATACGCGATGATAGGCGACCCAACTGGCGCGCTGACCCGTAACTTCGAAATCATGCGCGAAGACGAAGGTCTGGCAGATCGCGGTACCTTCATCGTTGACCCGGAAGGCATCATCCAGGCGATCGAAATCACTGCCGAAGGCATTGGCCGTGACGCATCTGACCTGATCCGTAAAGTGAAAGCAGCACAGTACGTTGCTTCTCACCCAGGTGAAGTTTGCCCGGCAAAATGGAAAGAAGGCGAAGCCACTCTGGCTCCATCACTGGACCTGGTTGGCAAAATCTAAGTTAGCTACCATTCGATCTTTCTCAATCGGGTGCTACGGCACCCGATTTTCATGACAGGAACTCACTATGCTCGACACCAATTTAAAAACCCAACTCAAGGCTTACCTTGAGAAACTAACGAAACCGGTTGAGTTGATTGCCACATTGGATGATGGCGCCAAATCCGCAGAGATTCGCTCTCTGTTGGCTGATATCGCGGGCTTGTCAGACAAAGTCAGCTTCCGTGAAGAGAACGATCGTCCGGTTCGTAAACCCTCTTTCCTGATCACTAACCCAGGCAGCCACAGCGGTCCGCGCTTTGCCGGTTCGCCCATGGGCCACGAATTTACTTCACTGGTTTTAGCCTTGCTGCAAACCGGTGGACACCCTTCGAAAGAAGCGCAGAGCCTGCTTGATCAGGTTGTGGCTTTGGAAGGCGACTTCCACTTCGAAACTTATTATTCACTGTCGTGCCACAACTGTCCTGACGTGGTACAGGCGCTGAACCTGATGGCGGTACTGAACCCGCGCATTAGCCATACCGCGATTGATGGCGGTATGTTCCAGAACGAAATTACCGAACGCAACGTGATGGGCGTGCCGGCAGTGTTCCTTAACGGCAAAGAGTTCGGTCAGGGCCGTCTGAGCCTGGCGGAAATCGTCGGTAAAGTGGACACCAATGCAGAGAAGCGTGCGGCGGAAGAGCTGAACAAGCGTGATGCCTACGAAGTGCTGATCGTCGGCAGCGGCCCGGCGGGCGCGGCTGCGGCCATCTACTCTGCACGTAAAGGCATCCGTACTGGCCTGATGGGCGAGCGTTTTGGTGGTCAGGTGCTGGACACCGTAGACATCGAAAACTACATCTCGGTACCGAAAACCGAAGGCGCGAAGCTGGCCGGTTCTCTGCGTGCTCACGTTGATGATTATGACGTCGATGTGATTGATACCCAGAGCGCCATCAAGCTGATTCCGGCGGCGAAAGAGGGCGGTCTGCACGCGATTGAAACCGCCTCTGGCGCGGTACTGAAATCACGCAGCATCATCATTGCCACCGGCGCACGCTGGCGCAATATGGGCGTACCGGGCGAAGAGCAGTATCGCACCAAGGGCGTAACCTACTGCCCGCACTGCGACGGCCCGCTGTTTAAAGGCAAACGCACCGCAGTAATCGGCGGCGGTAACTCCGGCGTGGAAGCGGCTATCGATTTGGCCGGTATTGTTGAGCACGTGACGCTGCTGGAATTCGCCAGCGAAATGCGCGCCGACAAAGTGCTGCAGGACAAACTGCGCAGCCTGAAAAACGTTGATGTGATTCTGAACGCACAGACCACTGAAGTGAAAGGCGACGGCAGCAAAGTCACTAGCCTGACCTATATCGACCGTAACAACCAGACCAGCCACGAAATCGCGCTGAGCGGCATCTTCGTGCAGATTGGTTTGCTGCCGAACACCACCTTCCTTGAAGGTGCGGTAGAGCGCAACAAAATGGGCGAAATTATCATTGATGCCAAGTGCGAAACCAGCCTGAAAGGCGTATTCGCCGCAGGCGACTGCACCACTGTGCCGTATAAGCAGATCATCATCGCCAGCGGTGAAGGCGCGAAAGCCTCACTCAGCGCCTTTGATTATCTGATTCGCACCAAACCGGCTGAATAAATTTTGCGATAGCCACGCAATAGCCCCGCAACCTGTGTTGCGGGGCTTTTTTTTATCTACATTTCCATGCGAGTTCAACGCGGCTACACTGCGAATTGGTGACGATGGGCAGGGGAAGCGTGGATGAACAGGCTGTTATTAATATTGCTGTTAATGGTGAATGTGGCGCAGGCGCAGCGCATTGATCTGTCTCCACAGCTGCAGGCGTGGATTCAGGCGCACCCCAACATCACCTACACCGTTGCCGATCGTTGGCCGCAGGATTATCGCGAAAACGGTAAACCGGTGGGACTAAGCCGCACCATTCTTGATGAAATCAGCGAACGCACCGGACTACATTTCACCTACGTTGCACCTGAAGAGGCGCTCCTCAACCCGCCGATGCTTAACGCGGCTGTCAGTGCGGAGCTGATCTCCCCGCAGGACAAACAGCGCTGGCTGTTTAGTCAATCCTGGATGCAAACCATGCCCATGTTAGTGGGCCGCAAAGAGACGGTGGATATCCGTGGCATTGAACGATTAGACGGCAAGCGGCTCGGGATTGCGCAATCCTCAGAGTATGAACCCTGGATCAGGAAGCACTATCCAGCGATTCAGCTAGTCGATTTTCCCAGCGTTAGCGAAGCGCTGCGCGCCGTTGACGAACGCCAGGTTGATGCAGTGATAGGATCCGGCTTGATCATTCTGCCGATATTACAGCGCTTCTACGCAGGTGATTTAGCGGTGACGGGTCAGGTACCCGAAATGGCCAGCGGCATCAATATGGCTATCGATCCGGCTTATCCCGAGTTGCGCGACATCATCAATGCGGCCTTTATCACCATCAATGGTGTCGATGCACAAAACATCTTCAAGCGCTGGGTGGGTATTGTCGATTTGGGCACGCCGTCAATTGGCGTGATTGTTGAGCACTATCGTTATCAGCTTATCGCCTTTGCCACGCTGCTGGTGCTGCTGCTATTGGCGCTGAGTAGTGCGATAAAAGCCCGTCGTCGAGCACAGGCAAGCGAAAAAAGTAAGTCCGAATTTCTGGCGATTATGAGCCATGAAATCCGCACGCCAATGAACGCCATCATTGCGTCGTTAGAGCTTCTGCAACAGCCTGCGACAGCGAAAAAGCAACAGGAGTATCAGGCACTGGCGCTCTCTTCATCGCAGGATCTGCTGGAATTACTCAATAACGTGCTGGATCACAGCAAGCTCAGTCAGCAGCAGATTCCGTTGCAGATTGCGCCATGTGAAATCAGCAGCTTACTGGCGGCAATCTGTGATAGCCAGCGGCCTTCAGCCGAGCAAAAAGGTGTGACACTGGTGCTGGAACTGCAGCCCGTGTTCGAAGCATTATGGCTGGATGTGGACGCGCATCGTCTGCGCCAAATTGTGAATAACTTGTTGTCGAATGCGGTGAAGTTCACCGATAGCGGGGCAATTACCCTCTAAGCCGATTGGCACAGCGAGCCAGGGTTACCGGATGCATTAACCCTCGCTGTGGAAGATACCGGCATCGGTATCGCAGCCGCCGATCAGCAGCGGATGTTCCAGGCCTGGCAGCAGGCGGAAAGTCGCGGTGCCCGCGTGCGCAGTGGTAGCGGTTTGGGGCTTTATCTGTGTCGCACCCTGGCAAAACGTATGGGCGGAGATTTAACCCTAAGTAGTGAGGAGGGCAAAGGCAGCATCTTCACCTGTATTTTGCCGCTGAATAAGAGTCATTCGCCAGGTAGCATTCAAGACCAACAGCCAATGACAGCGCTTCCCGCTGGGCTAGCGGTATTAGTGGTGGAGGATCATCCAGCCAATCAGCAGGTGCTGGCTGCTCAGCTTAAACAGCTCAATTGCCATTATGAAATGGTCGAGAGTGCCGAACAGGCTTTACAACTGCTGAATGATGAAAATTACTACGATATCATGCTGTTAGATTGTAATTTACCCGGCAAGGATGGCTATTGGCTGGCAGAACAGATCCGTGAGTTAGAAACCGCACAACAGCGCGATCGCACGCCGCTGATCGCGATCTCCGCCGTCAGCAGTCTTGAGCATCGGCAACGCTGTTTAACCAGCGGCATGGATGATGTGTTAGTTAAACCGATTCGATTAGCCGAGCTGGTAGAAAAACTCGGAAACTATCAGGCAATTCAGGAACCGGATACGCCGTTGTTGAGTGATGAAGTGAAGTTATGGCTGCAACAGGATCGGGATAACTTTGTTCATGCCTGTGAACAGCGCGATGTGCCGCACATGATCCACTTTGTGCACCGTATTCGCGGTGTTGCACAGATGTACCAGCTGCCAGAGCTGGCTCATCAAGCCGACATCATTGAAACGCAACTGCGGCAAAAGTCTACGCCAACCGTTCAAACCACCAGAGATTGGCAAACGCTGATTAACAACCTGATGCCTTGAGATAAGGCAATTGAGAGTGCTCTCGTAGAGCGGATGACGTTTTTTTCATCAAATAGCCTGCCTAATCCTGCTGCATCAGCGCATTAAGCGCGCAGCAATTGGTCTCATTTGTCAGGTTATTACGTTATGCGCGCTTTGCTATCGGGTTTGCTGCTTCTGGCCGGCCTGCTACTTTCTTACTCCACTTTCGCTGCACCGATCGCCTTTACCGAGGATGAGCAGCGCTGGATCGCTGCGCATCGTGATGTTCCTTACCACTTCATCGCCAGCTGGCCGCTTGATTATCAGGAAGAGAATCAACACATTGGCCTAAGCCGCGATTATCTGGACAAAATCAGCGAGATTACCGGCCTGCGCTTTGTGCTGGCGGAAAAGAGCGGACAGTCGCCGACGTTGATTTCAGTGATAGCGCCTGAGCTGCTGGCAGCGGCTCAGCTGGAAGGTTGGCTGTTCAGCGATCGCTGGCTTGCGACCAGCGCGACGGTAATCACCCACAACAACAGCGCCACCATTCACTCCCTTGATCAACTGCGCGGCAAACGTGTCGCGGTGCGCAGCGGGACGCTGTATGAGAGCTGGCTGAAAGATAACTGCCCAGACATTCTGTTATTGCCCGTGAATCATATGCGCGAAGTGTTTCAGGCGGTGTATGAAGATCGTGCCGATTTGGGCCTCGGTTCCAGTCTGGTCATGCGTCCGCTGCTGTGGCGTTACTATTCCCACAAGCTGGCGATTGCCGGTCAAATTCCCGAATTATCGGCCAGTTTGACCATGGGCGTTTCGGCCGCAGATCCACAGTTGCTGAGCATCATCAATAAAGCACTAAGCGCCGTACCCGCCGCTGATGCGAACGAGATGTTTAGCCGTTGGGTAGGTGACATGCGTTTAGGCTATCCCTCGATGGGGGTTATTTTTTCCCTTTATCATTGGGAAATATTCACGTTCTGCTTGCTGGTGTTATTACTGGGTTGGTTGCTGCAGCGCGCGATTATGCATCGCCGCCGTGCCACTGCCAGCGAGGAGCGCAAAACGCAATTTCTCGCCATGATGAGCCATGAAATTCGTACGCCGATGAATGCGATGATTGCCTCGCTGGAGCTAATGAAACGCACCGAGAATGCACATCAGCAGGAGCAATATCTGGCGCTGGCCTCTTCTTCGGCGCGCAGTTTGCTCGATCTGCTTAACGATATTCTCGACCACAGCAAACTCTCCGCAGAGTGCATTGTGATTGATAGCCAGCCCTTCGATCTCAGCGAGCTGATCAATACTATTTGCGATAGCTACCGGCCAATGCTGGCGGAGAAAGGGCTGAACCTGGTGATCACCATTGATGAACCGCTTAAGAAGCAGTGGATGATGGGCGATCCCCATCGCCTGCGGCAAATCATCAACAATCTGCTCTCCAACGCGATTAAATTCACCCATCAAGGTGCTGTTTCGCTGGCGCTGGATGCAGAATTTTTTGCTGATAACACCTGTATGATAGCGCTGGCTGTAGCGGATACCGGCATTGGTATTGCGCCGGACGCGCAAAAAACCTTGTTTGATGCCTGGACGCAGGTGGATGACGGTGCCGATCGCCGGTATGGCGGCAGCGGATTAGGTTTATGGATTTCACAACAACTGGTAACGCTAATGCGCGGTGCGTTGACCTGCCAAAGCCAGCCGGGCGAGGGCAGCACCTTCACCTTAAAAGTGCCGTTACGCCTTTGCACTGCAAAATCCCCGGTGCTTGAGCCTGCATTACCGCGTTTTACGCCGGACACCATGATTCTGCTGGTGGAAGATCACCCCGCCGCACAGCGGACTTTCCAGGCGCAGTTGGCCACGCTGGGTTGCCAGGTTGAGCTGGCGGAAAACGGCCAGCAAGCGTTAGCGCTACTCGACGAAGAGAATTACTACGATGTGATTCTGCTGGACGTTAATTTGCCAGACATCAGCGGGTATGACATCGCCAGACGCTTACGCATGATGGAGCGTGAACGCGGTATTGAAGCCACGCCGGTGGTAGCGATTTCCGCCATGAGTGACGATGCGCATCTTGAGCAATGCGAGGCCAGTGGTTTTGATGCGGTGCTCAGCAAGCCCATCATCCTCACCGCGCTAGCTGGTTGTTTACGCCGCTGGTGCCATCTGGCGGCAGCGAGCGGTGTGCATGTGCCACGAGAAGAGTCCGATCAACAGGAGCTGCAAGCCTGGCTGGAAGCGGATATCTGTGGATTCAATCACGCCTGCGAGGCAATGGACACGCGACTGATGCAGCACCATGTGCACCGTCTGCGCGGCACCGCACAAATTTTCCAGATGAATAGCCTGGCGCAGCTGGCGGGAACCATCGAAAGCCAACTGCGCGCAGGTGCGACTGTGAGTGAAGAGCTTGCCCGCCAATGGTGGGATTCGCTTAGATGTGAAGTGACTTCAGCAATTCGTCCTTGATGATGAAGAGTTCGTGGTCGGCTTTCAGTCCAAGTTTGCGCATGGCGCTCTGCTTTTGGCCGCTGATGGTTTTCAGGCTTCGGTTAAACTTCTCGGCGATGTCGGTTACCGTCATGCCGGCAAGAAAACAGCGAATCACTTCCTGCTCTTTCGGCGACAGCGCCGACAAACTTACCGCATGGCGCACGTTGGCTTCGCTGTAGTTGCCGCTGATCAGCACTTCGCCATGGCGCTGCTGGTTAGCCAGTTCCTGCGCCATCTGCGGTTCAATAAAGGTGCGACCACGGCTTACCTCCAGCGCCGCGTTTTGAATCTCTTCAAACGGGCGATTTTTACCGATAAAGCCTTTAGCGCCGCCGCGCAGCGCCAGCGCCACCGTGGCGGGATTGTAATGTGCTGACACCACCAGCACCGCGACGTCCGGATGTAAACGGGTCAAGGTTTTGATCAGGTTCAGGCCATCGACATCGGCCGGTGCCAGTTCATAATCGGCAATAATCACATCGACCTTGGTGGTTTTAATGCAGTCCAGCAACTCCTTGCTGCTGGTGAAGGTTCCCACTACATCGAAGTCGGGATTTTCCCGCAGTACATCACTGAGCCCGCGCAACACCAGGAAGTGATCATCCAGCAGGGCGATAGAGACGTTATTACGACGGAATGTTTTCATCCTCAAACACTCTTGCTTATCAATAGGGGGTGAGAATCAGTGTACTGTATTTTTGCTAGCTGTATGACGTAAGCCGCTGTTGGAAGCGCGACGTGTCAAGGTTACAGCGGCCGGAAATTACCGCGCTTAACCACCAATGTCATCTTTTTTGTTTGATCATTGGCGTCAGTCGCCAAAAATTTCCAGAAAGGGTGAATATATCGCCGCAGATTAGCCTGGCCTGTAAAGATTATTAATCGTCATAATGTTCGGTAAGAGAATGGGAATATTTTTTGAGAGTGCTCTCGTAGCGAACAATAGTGGCTCTGCTTATTATGTCACCCGAACGTTAAGCCTCTCCGAACAAGATTTTGCACGTTATCCACTGATGTTAAACACCTTATTTCCTGCGGCACAGCCACAAGTTAAGGGCCAGTTACAGCTATAAATATTACCGAACACCTTGGGTAATAACGGGATAACGAGAGCGCCGCAAAGGATGATAAAACATCCCGCATCCTGCAATAAAATAAATGCGCCAGCAGATTGAAGCGAGAGGCTTAATTTGCCCCCAATCGACTGGAACTTATTAGTCATGAAAATTTCAGGATATTTTAAATTCGGAGCCACTATCGGTAGCGTATTAATGCTTACCGGCTGTTTTTCCCTGCCTAATGCCTACGCATCCTATCATGCGGAAGCCATCCAGGCCGCGCAGCATGCTAATCAACTACCCAGCCTCGGTCGCTGCCAGGCCGAGGTTTCTGCGCTGGCGCAGTACGATGAGGCACGTTTTCAGCAACAGCACGATGCGCTCAACGGGTTAATGGATCGCAGCGCCAAATATCTGCTTACCCGTCCACAACTTGCCGCCGATATGCAAGCCACGCTCGACAGCGTTTATCAGGCCGAACTGGCCAAGCGTTGTCAGCAGATTCACAGCGAACTGTTCCGCGCCATGCTGGCGCAGGCGGATGGGGAGTGATGAGGCAATGAAAACGCTTTTCTCTTTATTAGCATTGAGCGCACTGCTGAGTGGCTGCGTCACACACGTGCAGCCGCACGCATCGCCTGCCACTGAGCCTTTTGCTCAACCGCGTTTACTCAGCGACTTCAATCAGCAGATGACAGCTACGCGTCAACAGGCCGAAGCCGGTGAACACCGCGCGCAGCAACAGTATGGCGGCTGGCTGGCGTCGGCTGGTCAACGCGATGCCGCACAACCGCTGCTCAAGGCCGCCGCCGAAAGCGGCCAGCCTGAAGCGCAATATCAGCTCGGCAAGTTGCTGCTCGATCATCAGCCCGGCGATGGCAAACAGTGGTTAGAGCGTGCCGCCGAGCAGGGCAATAGCGCCGCCGCACAGCAGCTGGCACGTTACCATCGCAGCGGCAATCCGCTGCTACAGGATAAGCAGCAAGCCTTTAACTGGTTGCTACAGGCCGCGCAGCAGGGCGACGCACAGGCGCAAAACGATGTCGGCGCGGCATACAGTCGCGGTAACGGCGTGAAAAAAGATGCTGCGCGCGCGGCGGAGTGGTATCGCAAAGCCGCCGAGCAGGGTAATGCGCTGGCACAGTTTAATCTGGCCGGTGCTTATCAGGCGGGAGAAGGTGTTAAAGCACAGCCGCCGCAGGCATACGCTTGGTATTACGTTGCGGTGCAAAACAGCCGCGATCCCCATCTGACGCAAATGGCCGAGCAGATGAAATTACGCATGTACGCCAGCGCCACGCGCAGCGGTAAAGCCACGCAGGCGCGTCAACTGGCGCAGAAATTCACCCAGCAATATGTCAAACCGCACAAGGAAGCACTGCCATGAAACCCTTATTTACCCGCTCGCTGATTGGCCTGGCAGTGGCTGCAACATTGTGGTCGTCCGTTAGCCAGGCGGCACCGGCGCTGACCGGTTACAGCTCGGATCACACCATTCCGTATTCACTGTTCGATGAAACTGAAACGGCGAAGCCGTGGGTGAAATCGCCCCCGCCGAAGAAAAAGCCGCTGCGTCCCGCCACCACGCATAACGTGGAGCAGACGAAAAAACTGCAGGCGCTGGAACACTCCCTCAACGAGCAACAGCGTATTAATAAAGAGTTGCTGTCCGGTCATCAGGTTGAGAAGCAGGCGCTGCAACAGCAGTTGCAAGCCTTAGCAACGGATAAAGCCACCGTTGAAACGCAACGCCAGCAGTTGGAATCCCTGCAGCAGCAACTCGCCGAGCATCAAAGCCAGCAGAGCGGTTCGCAAGCCCAGTTGAGCGAGCTGCGTACCCAGTTAGCCGCACATCAACTGCTGGTGGATACCCATGCGCTGCAACAATCTTCACTAGAGGGCAAGCTGAAAGAGAAGGAAGAGAGCGTGATTGCGCTTAGCAATCAGCTGGAGGAGGTGCGCGCTGAAACGCAGGCGCTCAAAGCGCAAAAGCAACCTGACACGCAGCAGCTCGCGGAGCTGAAGCAACATCAGGATCGTATCGCCGAACTGGAAATCAACTTGCAGGATGCAGAAAAACAGCAGGCTGCGATGCGAGAGCAACTAACCAAACAGCAGGCGCTGCAGCACAGCGCGGCACCGGAAAGTCATGAGCAGAAACTCTCTTATGCCAACGGCGTGGCCTTTGCCAGCAACATCGTGCAGAGCCTGCGCGCCCAGCAAAATCTTGGCGTTCAGCCGGATCGTCCGATGGTGCTGGCGGGAATTAAAGATGCCTTCAGTCAGCGCGTGGCGCTAAACAGCGATGAAGTGGCGAAACTGGTCACCGAACTCGATGTCACGCTGAATGAAAAACTGCAAGCGCAGCAGCAAATCCAGGCAACCGAACGCGAGAAACAGCACAAAGCCGGTAAAGCGCTGATTGAGAAAACCAAACAGCGTAATGGGGTGAAAACGCTGGATGGTGCCTATTACGTGGTGAGCAAAGTCGGTAAAGGTGAAAAACTCACAGCGGAAAGTACGGTAGATATATTGCTGACCGGACGTTTATCTGATGGAACAGTATTTGATAACAGCGGTAAGGAGAATAAGGTACAGCGCGTGAAGCTGGACTCCTGATTACCGGCCTTAACCAAAGTATTAAGCCAGCTTAAAAAGGGCAGCGAAGTAGAAGTGATTTTACCCGCTGATAAAGCATTCGGTGATGCCGGTGTGGAAAATATGATTCCACCGGGCTCGACATTAATCTTCGATATTAAAATTAATCGCTGAATAAACTGACGTCGACAGGGGGCTGTCGTCAACTTGAGGAATATGCCTGACTCATTACCTCGCGCCACACTTTTTAGTGTGGCGTTTTTTTTGGTTTTTATTCGGAGTTGTCTGGGGTTTTGAGAGTGCTCTTGTATTGGCTAATTCATTACCTTGATAAATTAGCCGGGTAGTCGTTAGTCGATTGTTTGCTAAGATTCAATTTTGATACAAACAGACGATACTACTACTAAACAAAGACAATGCAAAATAATCTTAACTGAATATATCAGGATGAATTAAGACCATGAAAAAAATCTATTCTGCCATTGCGGCATTAACTTTACTTTCTGTTACCAGCGCCGCATCAGCCAACACTGGTACCATAAATTTGAGCGGTTCAGTGGGTGATTCAACATGTACTGTAACAGGCTTGAATCAGTCATTAAGTTTTCCACATGTATCAGCTACAGATCTTCAATCCTTGGCAAACTATAAAGTTCCTGTTCAAGCTCCTGTGAGTATTGATGTAACCGCATGTCCAAGTAATTTTTCTAAAGGTGTGCTGACGGTGAATTTCCCCGCGGAAAGTGGTTCAACCAATCGACTTGACCTTGGTAATACCACTATGAGAGGTGCTGCGGTAATGATCGGACGCGAAGCCGGCAGCGATACTAATGATACACTGCTTATCCATAATGGCTCAAACAAAGAATTTGAAATTAATGGTGGGGCAGGCAATGTAACCATCTATCCTTCTATTGTTCGTGTCAGCAGTGGCGCCACAGGCGGCACTGAAGTTGTTGCAGGTGATTTTTCTACAACTGCTCAACTGACAATGGCATTCGAATAAAGTTGTAATTGGGAGAGAAAAGATCAACGTGGTCACTACTTTTTC
Source organism: Pantoea sp. CTOTU46764 (assembly GCF_031974595.1). Taxonomy (NCBI): domain Bacteria; kingdom Pseudomonadati; phylum Pseudomonadota; class Gammaproteobacteria; order Enterobacterales; family Erwiniaceae; genus Pantoea; species Pantoea sp. CTOTU46764. The sequence goes on from NZ_DALYOQ010000044.1 coordinate 21,688, forward strand.
TCACCAAATGCAATATGCAATGAATTAGGTATGATTTTTAATAAAAGTAAAGCTGCAGGTCTTACTTGTGGCTTTACTTTGATAATTCTGCTATTAGCAAGTATATGGCTTAATCTTACGTTTGCTAAATGAAGGGTTATTTTAATCATATAATAATGGTATGAATTTATAGGTGGTTATAATGTTGAAGTTATCATCCTTTATGAAAGTCCTTTTTTTGTTTTCTTTTGTGGCACCATTAGCATCAAATGCAGTTGAGAATAAAGGTGGTTTCAGTCTGGGTTCTACGCGTGTTGTTTATAATGCAGCAGAAAAAGAAGCCAATGTTACTGTAATCAATACAGCGGATAATGCGCCTTTCTTAGCTCAATCGTGGTTATCTAACATTGATGATGTGAGAAATAAGGCTAAGCCGCCGTTTGTTTTAACGCCGCCTCTTTATCGTCAGGATAAAGGAAAGAACACGCTGCGTATTGTCAAAACAGGTGGTGACTTGCCAAAGGATAGAGAGTCTGCGTATTGGATTAATGTCAAAGCTATTCCGGCACAGTCAAAAGCGGATACAGGAAAGAACACTGTCGCCTTCGCCTATGTTTTGAAAATAAAAATGTTTTACCGTCCCGCTGACTTAAAAGGTAAAGCCTCAGATGCCTATCGTGATTTGACATTCTCACGCAGTGGTTCAACTTTGAAAGTCAGCAATCCGACACCCTATTACGTCACGCTCAATAAAATTAGCGTAGGCGGAAAAGAAATCAAAGATGTCAGCGCTATGGTGCCACCTTTCCAGCAGCAAAGTTATCAATTAGACGATTCAACTAAAGGTTCACAGGTTGAGTATCGTGCTATTAATGATATGGGTGGGTCGATGCCGGTCGTGAAGAAAAACATTGATAACTAATTAAAATACTATCAGTTAACCAGGCGAAGTATTCTCAATGAAAGTAAGAAAAATAATAACGCCATCAATTCTTGAGTGGCACAACGGACAGCTGCCTTTCTCAGTGAATCGCTTGAATAAACTGATACGTACCGTCTTATTTAGCAGTGGTTTTTTTTTCACGCTGTCATGCCAGTTACATGCTGAAGAGTATTTCAATCCCGCATTATTGAGTGTGGGCGAAGAGCAACCGACCGCTGCGGTAGTGGCTGATTTAAGTCACTTTGAGGCGGGTGCTCAGGCTCCGGGCATCTATCGTGTCAGCGTGTATGTCAATAATTACTTCATTGACGATAGGGATGTAGATTTTTCCCTTAATGACAAAAATGAATTGATGCCGAACTTCACCGTTGCTGACTATGAATATATGGGGCTTCGCAGCAGTGCGGTACCGCAGCTGACAGCAGAAGATAAAAATACCCCTGTTAACGATATTCGCCAGCTTATTCCAGCTGCACGCCTCGATTTTAACTTCTCTGAGCAGCGCCTGGACATCTCGATTCCGCAGATGTTAGTCAAACAACGTGCGCGTGGAGAAACCGCGCCTGCTTCATGGAACCAAGGATTACCTGCTGCATTGCTGAATTACAACATCAGTGGTAACCAATCGCGTCGCTTGGCCGGTCAGCAAGGAACATCTGAAGTTCTGTACGCTAACCTGCGCGGGGGATTGAACCTCGGACCATGGCGCTTACGCAGTTATAGCACTTATCAACAGCGCAGTGATTCTCGTCAGGGCGGCAGCTCTAGTTTTGATGTCATCAGCACCTATCTGCAACGCGACATCCACGCCATCAAAGGCCAGCTCATCCTCGGCGATAGCGCTACGCCTGCCGATGTCTTCGACAGCGTGCAATTCCAGGGCGGCCAGTTGGTTTCTGATGACAGCATGTTACCGGATAGTCTGCGCGGCTTTGCGCCGGTGATTCGTGGCGTCTCCGAATCTGGCGCGGAAGTGACGATTCGCCAGAATGGCAGCGTGATTTACCAGTCTTACGTGCCGCCGGGCCCGTTTGAGATCAACGATCTTTATCCCGCTTCGTTGAGCGGTGACCTCGTAGTGACCGTCAAAGAAAACGACGGCAGCGAGCGCACCTTTTCTCAGCCTTACTCTTCCATCGCCATCATGCAGCGTGAAGGCCAGCTGAAATACGCTATGACTATCGGCAAGCTGCGCAACAGCGGCGGGGCGATCACCACCGGCGCGGCGAAGTTTGTTCAGGGTACGCTGATTTACGGCTTGCCGAACGCCATTACCGTGTACGGCGGCATGCAGCTGGCGAAAGAGTATCTCTCTGCCAGCGCCGGTATCGGATTGGGTATTGGTCGCCTGGGCGCCATTTCTGCGGATATTACACAATCCAGTGCCACGCTGCCGAACGGTGAGAAAAGTCAGGGACAATCTTATCGCCTGCGTTATTCGCGCAGTATCGTTGAGACCGGTACGTCGGTGTCGCTGGCGGCATATCGCTACTCCACCGAGGGTTATTACACCTTGCAGGATGCGATGACAAATCCGGCGGATGGTCTGAATGGTGCGCTGAACCGTAATTACCGTCCGCGCGGCGAGTTTCAGGTAATGCTGAACCAGTCTCTGGGTGATGCGGGTTCCATGTATGTCTCGGGATCACAACGTGATTACTGGAACAAACCGGGCAACCTGCGCACTTACACGCTGGGTTACAACACCAACCTGTTTGGCGTCAGCTACGGCCTCAATCTCAGCCAGTCGCAGGATAGCGACAGCGGCAAAGAAGATCGTCGTCTGGCGTTAACCGCCTCGGTACCATTGAGTCGCTGGTTAGCCGGTGATTCACGTAACTCCATGCAACTTAATTACGGCATGGCGCATACCAAAGGGCAGGGAACCACGCAGCAGGCCGGTTTGAGCGGCAATGCGCTGGATAACCAGCTCAACTACAACGTCAGCCAGACGCTGGGCAATGACAACGACACCAGCAATCTTTCCGCATCCTATCGCGGCAATAGCGGCACCGTATCGGCGGGCTATAACCGCAGCCAGGCGCAGGAACAGATCAACTACGGTCTGCGCGGCGGTATTGTCGCCCATCCGTATGGCGTGACCTTGTCGCAGGAGATGAGCGACACCGTGGCGCTGGTGCGTGCGCCAGGCGCAGCCAACATCAAAGTGAACAACCAAACCGGGCTGTCCACCGACTGGCGCGGTTATGCGGTGATGCCGTATATGTCGCCATATCGTCGCACCGACATCTCACTCGATCCACAGGGATTAGGCACTAATGTCGCGCTCGATCAAACCAGCACCTCCGTTACCCCAACCCGTGGTGCGGTGGTATTAGCCGACTTCAAAACCCAGCGCGGTCATCAGGTGATGATGACCTTGCGTAAAGCCAACGGCGACTACGTGCCATTCGGTGCCACCGCCAAACTGCTGCTGAACAAAGGCGAGCAGAACAATGGCAGCATCGTCGGCGATGAAGGATTGCTCTATATCTCCGGCATGCCAGATAGCGGCTCGCTCGAAGTACAGTGGGGGCGCGGCGCGGATGCATCGTGCAAAGTGAACTTTAACCTAAAATCCGCCAGTGAAAATCAGATGGACGGCGTACCGCTTCAGGTGCAGAGCGTCTGCCAAAACAGTGAGGAAGTTTAAAATGAGTAAAGTGTTTGGCAGACAACTGCTGTTAAGCAGCGCAATTACCGCGCTGTTGGGCAGCAATGCCGCATGGGCGCAAAATCTGGCGCTGTCGGACTTACCGAATGGCTGCAGTTACACCCGCAGCGAACAGCAACCGCTCAACGGCCTGGTAAAAATTCCTACCGCTACGCCGCTGTTTGCCGCCATCGGCGATGCGCCACATACGCTGCTGGAGATTGGGGTGCAGTGTGATGGCCCAATTAGCGCACCGGTATCGCTGGGTTTGAAAGAAAGCGGCGCACTGGACTGGATCGGTCCGGGCCGCGATGTGCTGGCAACTAATGTCAATGGCATCGGCGTTCGATTATTCGCGGATGCCAATAGCGAAGGCGGTAAGTGTATCGGCAGTGGCGCGATTGCCGCGGGGCAATCCGCCAGCTGTTCAATCAGCCGTGAAGGCGAAGGTACACGCCGCGTCGGTTTCAGCCTGAAGGCGCAGCTGGTGAAAATCAGTAATAACACGCCGATCCAGTCGCAGCGTACGCTGCAATTAACCCATGGCGGTACGCTGCTGCTGGAATCAGATGGTGCGACGCAACAGCAAGTGGATGTGCTGAACAGCGGCCTGCTGGCACCGAGCATCGCCACCGAAGCCAGCTGCACGCTGGTCACTGAACAAAATCGTACAGTGAATTTTGGCACCATTTATCGACCCAAATCGGGCACTCAGGAAGCAACGCTCGGCCAGGCGCAGGTGACGCCGATTGAAGTTTCCTGCTCGCCACTGCGTGATGACGCCGCCAATAACTACAACGTGGCGATTACTTTTCAGGCCGGCCAATTACTGAATAATGACGACACCGCATTAGCCACGTCGATTGACGATATGGCGATCCGTTTTTCAACTAAAGCGGAAGGCGGCGACTGGCAGAAATTTGGTGAGAAATTATCGATGCCTTACGATGTAGCCAAAAGTGGCGACAAGAGCCATTTCGCGCAAACCTGGTATTGGTTCCTGCGCTATTTGCCTGGCGCGAATCATCAGCAAACCGGTAATTTTAATGCGGTTGCGACTTACACTGTAACGATTCAATAATTGTTTGATTCTAATTAGCCTGGATAAAATCCATATGAATAAAAACAATGTCATTATTCTCGATGACCACCCGCTATTTCTCGAAGGTCTGAAGAGAGTGATTAATAACGAGTCTGAATTTATCGTCACGGACTGTTGTAAAAATAGCAGGGAGCTGTTTTTTTCGCTCAGTCTGGCTCCCGCTAATATTGCTTTGATAGATTGCTCACGTCCGAAAGGGGATTTGAATATAAAATCGCTAGTTGATCAATTAATATTCAGCTATCCAAAAATGACGATTGTTGCAATGGGAGATTGTCCTCAACAGCAGCAGCTTAGTGATACGTTGAAACCGCAGGTTAAGTCGTACTTTTGTAAGTCGTTGACGCCTGAAAATTGGATTACGGGATTGCGTCATATCTGGACTAACCATTGTCAGACTCAGCAACTGATGCTGGATGACACTGTCGATACAGATAATTTCATCAGGCAACGTCTTTCTGCAAAAGAGAAAATTGTCGTTGAATATCTCTATGCAGGGCTGAGCGTGTCACAAACGGCTCTGCGTTTGTCGCGCAGCGTTAAAACCATTAGTTCGCAGAAACGAGCGGCAATGCGCAAGTTGGGTCTTGTACGGGACAGTGAGATTTTTCGTCTGGATATTAATTCACTTTAGTTTCATGCTGATGATCAACCCAGCCAGCGTCGCGCTTCCGCATCGGTAATATCGCGATAATAGATTTTATGCAGTCGTTCATCACATCCTTTACATTGCGCCTGAACGTAAGTGGCAAGACAGGTGCGGCCAGCAGGCGATATTGCGCTTTTGCGCGTGATAGTGATGTTATGCCAGCGATGGGCGTGTGGAATAAAACTAAATAATTTCATTATTATTTCCGGAGTTGGTGAATGTATTCAAATCCGGAGCGCAATTAGGCCTTTTTTCTGGCGTGATAAAATTGATAAGCATCAAAATGTAACCAACTCTTTAAGACTTTGCTTGTTTATCTCAATCGCTAACGCTTCCGGTGCGAATTGAATTACCGTTCGCACCGGATAATTTGATCTCAGAAAGATTAAAGCGTTAAAGCCATAAATACGATTTCGTCATTAAACCGCGCAATCTCCTGTTTCATCCTGCCGATCTCGGTAAAACCCTTCTTGCTGTAGATCATATAAGCCGCATTAGATTGCCAGACACACAACGTGATGCGGCGCAATTTTTGCTGTTTAGCTTGCTCAATCATTCGTGATAGAACTTGATTGCAGTAGCCTTTTCCCTGTTTCTCCGGCATTAAGGCTACGCTGCAGACGAAGTAGTCATCTGGCTGGCTGTAGTGATTAACAAAGTCGTCGTAAGCCTCATTAAGAGCACGTACCTCTTTTCGATAGCCGTATTCAACTTTGATCTGTTCATATTCCTTAATCGATGCCGCATTGAGGAATCCAATCATTTTTCCCTGCGAGTTATACATCACCGAGATCTGTTGCAGGAACGGCTGGATATTTTGTCGAAGCTGTAAGGTGGTTAAGTCGGCGGCATAAATATTATCGACAGAGCAATATTCCAGATAGCTGGTGCTGAAGATTAATTGCGTCATGCTGCGTTGTTCATGCTGGTCATAAATAATGCCTGGTTTAAAGATAAGGAGTGAAGATGTAGGCCGATAAACCGGCTGCCAGAAATCACCCGCTGATATCTTCTTATCGGTTAACGCAATCAGGTAATCGCTAAATAATCCGTTTACTTTATCGAGTTGAGGATCCTGACAAAGCATGCCGTAATAGTGGTAATAGGGGATCTCAGCGCGCAGTTGCGGCGCATAGGCAATCTGTAAAATTTCCTGCTCGGCAAATAAAGGCACCAGTTCACCCAACTGCAGAGGATCGTTGAGTTGCCAGTTACGTTGCGAAAGTTGATGCAAGGTTTGTTGACAATGCTGCTGTTCATCGATACTTAGCGGCCGACGTTCACCACTTAAAATATCTTCCTGTAAGCGCATTCCTTTAATGCCGCATACGCGTGTCGTTAGTGCATCAAATCCGCATACGGCAAAACAGCTAAAATCCTGATGACTTAGTTGCGTGACCTGTAATTGTTCGCACCATAACTGATAAAACGGTTCGAAGATGGCGCGTTCACTGTCGGGCGTTTTGGCTACGATGGGCTGAGGCCAGCCACGATAAACCACACTGAGCCGCCGCTGTAACTCCTGCAATAACGGATTGTTTTGATGGCTGATGATCATGCCGGTTTCATCAGTAAACAAATTTAGCCAGCTAATGTGCTGTTGATTGCCAGAAAAATCAGGCAACTCCGGCTGACACACAAACAGCGTGGCGGGTTGAGCGGGGATCGTATCGGCATCCAGGTAGACGCCGCCGCATTCAATGAGAATGGCCAAACGGAAGAAGTCAGAAAGCGTGGCGTAATAGCGTTTGTCGTGCAGCTGCTGTATGACGTCGACCAGCGCGCAGTCAAACGAGCGCATCAGGCAGGAACAGCGCGCCCAGTTGTAATGCGCTGTCTCCCAGCTGAACGACAAAACGGCTATCAGCCGCCAGCTGTTGCGCATCCCACACCCACAAGACTTGCTGAAAATCACTGCGACTGGCTTCAATCGCACGCTGCCACTGGGCGAGGGTGCGGTTGACGTTGAGTGGTGATGGTCCGCCGAGCCAGACGCGATGGAGCGTGCATTCATTACCCGTCAGTCGGCTGGTGGGCACCGCGAATATCGAAGAGAGTTCCGCAACGCACACCTCGTGCGGCTGGTGTTCCACTTGCTTTGCGTTTTCTTACCCCAGCGTTTGAGCATGCCGGCGCTGAGCAGCATGATCGGTATTTCCAGCGCGGCAGCGAGGCCAAAAAGCACGCCACTCCAGTCGGCAGACAAGGTTGGCTGCTCTGCCAGATGCAAAGGAAACGCAATCAGATAGAGTGCGCTGAAGCTCCATACCAGCAAGGTGGCAAACATCAGGAAGCAAAGGTTGTGCCCCAGCGGCTGCCGGTCCGGTTGCTTTGCAGGAGCAGCGCTTGCCAGCCGCTCGCCAGGCGGCAAGGTGACAGCCGAGCGCATTAACACTGTAGAAGGCGCCGATTTTCCAGGCTGATACGTTGAGTTCGCCGGCTAGAAATAAGCTGAGCGTCGGAATGAACAGGGCGCCGCTTAAACCGGCGCCCAGCGCAACAATATACAATGAAAACGTTGAGTGTTTCATCGACATCCTTGTCAGTGTTCGCTCCAGGCACTCCAGCGAGGGGCAGAAAGTTTTTAAAGTGCTTCAGCGCGGCTTAAACGTTTGCCATCCGGACTTACGCTGCGCACCCAGACTTTATCGGCGACGGTGATGGTCGGTTTGGCATGCGGCAGATAACGTTGCCAGTTTTTACCGTTATCCACGCTGTACTCCAGCGGCAGACCCGGCAGCGCAATGTTCATGGTCAGCGTGCCATTCTCCACGCGCGCACCCGGCACCGGCAGACGATAGTGAATACCGGCTTTATCCATCTTGCCCAACTCACGCTGGCCTAACAGGTTGGCGAAACGCTGCCAGTCCTGATTGCGCTGCTGCTGGTTAACGAAGTGGGTCTCGCCGCCTTTGAAGGTGCGGCCCTGTTGATAATCCAGCTCCCACTCCGCGCGATGCCAGCCACGTTCAGCCACCGACAGCAGGCGAGGGAACACCATGTAATCCATCTGCTGATCGGTACGTGTGGTTTCACTCCACAACTGTACCGAAATGCCGTGTGCGCCTGACCACGGCTTATTCGAGGTGGCATCGAAGGTTTTGCCATCGCGATCCACCGAGGTTTCCGCGTTCTGCGGCAGGTTGTCTGGCGCGAAGCCAAACATCTTGCGCTCATCGCTGAAGCGTGTGCCCCAGTAATAGCCGCGCTCGTTAGGATTCACCTCATACGGGAAGTCCATGTAGACGTAATCCGGATTGGAGATCACCACTTCGTAATCTTTCATCGTCCAGTCGTTAGCGGTGTCAAAGCCGCCCCAATAGAGCGTGTCCCAGAAGTTAACGCGAACGCGCGAGGTGGCGAAGGCGTGCGCGTCAGCGGCATCTTTCAGCCCATCTTGCCAGGCCTGCATCACCGGAATGCCGTGTGCTTTTACCATTTTGCTCACTTCCAGCGCGAAGTGGCTCGGTAAATGCTCCAGATCTTCCACCTTGCCGGATTTCACCTCCGCCTGGCAGACCTGAGATTTTGCCCAGGGTTTGTCCTCTTTGCTTTGGTCTAAAATGCCCGTTCCCGCTTTCGGTTTTTTGATATCGCTGTAGCCGGTACCGAGGCGGATGTTTTTCGCTTCATCACCGCCGAAGTGCCAGGTGGTCAACGGTTGGCCCGCTTCGCGGTGCATCGCCTGCACTTCACCCATCACTTTATCGACAAAGCGCTTTGAGGAATCGAGGCAAGGATTGAGATAGCTGGTGCGATCGTACAATTGCACGGAACGGGTATTCGAGGTATCCGTTGGATCCACCAGACGATATTCACTGGCCTGCTGCGTTTTACCCGCTTTCATGAGTTGCTGATAACGCGCTTCCATCGAAATAACCGCAGCGCGCGCATGCGCAGGCATATCGATTTCCGGGATCACTTCAATGCTGCGCGCCTGCGCGTATTTGACGATCTCAATATAATCGGCGCGGCTGAAATGTCCGGTACCGTTGTTATCCGTGAACGGACCGGAACCCAATTGCGGCAGCAGACATTGCTGTTCAGTGAGATCGTGACAACGCTTACTGCCCACGTCGGTCAACTCTGGTAGACCGGGAATTTCAATGCGCCAGGCTTCATCATCGGTCAGGTGGAAATGGAATTTATTCATCTTCCAGGCCGCCATTTGATCGAGCATGCGCAGCACCGCTTGCTTGCTGTGGAAGTTACGCGCCACATCAAGGAAGGCGCCGCGATAGGCAAAGCGCGGAGCATCCTTCGCTTCAAGCGTGGCGATAATCGGTTTGCCTTCAGCAGGCACCAGCGAGAGTAACGACATCAAGCCGTAATAGACGCCAGCCTGATCGTATCCAATGATATCGGTGCCGCGCGGCGTGATGCGCAGTTCATAAGCACCGGATACCGCATCTGCGCCACGGAAATGATTAACGGCGATACGAGTATGAACGGCATAACCCGCTGACTGCTGTTTGAGTCCCAATAAAGCGAAACGCTGCTTAACCGCATCCGCTTGATTACCCGCCAGCGCCTCAAGATGTAAGGCAACGCCACGGCTCAGATCAACATCCGCCGCATGAACTTTTACCGTACGCGGCGTTGGGGTGATTTGTCCGCGCAACGCGCTAGCAGGCAGTTGCGCCACATCGGCATTCCTGGCAAAGCGACTTTGCGGCAGCATCAGCACGTTTTTATCGTCGGCGATGCGCTTCCATTGGTCGCCAAACGGCTTAACGAATTCGCTGAGGTTTTCGGTATCGGTGCTGGTGATGATTTTTGGCGAGGCATTGGCGGCGGTGACGTACCAGCGCGGCATCACGTCAGTGATAAACAGCTGCCAGTATTCATTCACGATCGGGATCTCAATCGACTCGCCAGCCGCGATGCCTTTGAATTTTTCCGTCGGTTCCAGGCGGGTTAGATCCCCGACGATATGCGTCATTTTGAACTGATCGTTATCGACCCGCAGCGTTTCGTGCACGTTGCTCATGTAGATCGCCCAGTTTTTGCTGGTGAGCGCCGGGCCGTTGTTGGTCAGCGTAATGGTGGCGGTATTGCAGGATGCCCAATCGGCACCTAGTTTCGCGCAGTTCACGCCGTGATCGGCCGCCTGATTGTCAGTGACCTGATACTGCACGCCGAACTGGCTGATTTGGTCGACGACCTGCTGATTACTGCGCGGGGATGAACTGCAGGCGGCAAGGCCCATCACGGTCAGCGCCAGTAAACTGATTTTTAACTTTTTCATACTGTTATCCTTTTCCACGGAGGTAAGTCTCTGGCTCCTGCCAGATCGGGGTCAAAACAGGGTGAATGGCGCGACGACCATAAATTTGATGTCTTTTTCGTCCTGGAAGATGTTGCCGTAACCGCCACTGTAGCTGGGAAGATCGCTGTGATTGTCGTAGCGGGTGTAGTGCAGTTTGAATTGCGTGTCTTTGGCACGGCCTTGCTGGATGGTGTAAACCAGGTCCATGCTCCACGCCGACTCTTTCAGGCGCTGGTTTTGGTCGTAAATCGGATTGGTGGAAGGCTTAGCGTCCCAGCCGTAGGCGTACGACGTACCGACTTGCCAGCCGGGTAATTGCCAGTGCCCCAGATCGACCATCACACCTGCGAATAGCGCTTTCTCACCGTTGGCGTTCCAGTCAGAGCGGGAATCCCACCACACATCCATGCGGCCATTTGAGCTGGCATAGGATGGCGTCATACGCTGCAGGAAGAAGCCCTGATTACCTTCGGCTTTTACCCAAGTGCCTTCAAGGCGGAAATCGAACGCGCCCAGCGTGTAGCCGAACGTCAGCGCCTGTAGCCAGGCGAGGCCATCATAAACATCGTTGACCTGGCCCACGCCGCTGTTGTCACGATCCTTCGCGCCGTAAAACTGATAGCTGGTGCGCAGTGGCGCATCGGCCAGCGGCAGCTGATAAGACGCTTTAGCAAAATACTGATCCATGTAATTCGCCGCCTGGCCGTAAGCGCCTTCCAGCAACAGCGAGTTTTTGAAATCATATTTGGCACCAAAGGATTGCAGCCACGGAATCTCCGTCACACCATCGGCTTTGCGGAAGTTGTACATGTCGCGATACCACGGCGCTTTGTATTCGTCTGTCCACATCCAGGAGACGGAAAGGGCGCCCGCATCGCTAAAATCGAAGACGGTGCCAGCCTCAACGCCGCGATAAGTGCCGGGCAGGAAACTCCAGTGTGGTGCCAGCAGCGTCTGTCCGCTGGGTTGCAAATAGCCTGCGCGTAGCCAGTTATCCTGCCATTTTGCCTTGATCGCCGCTTTATAAAGACTTAAGCCACTCTTATCTCCGCTCCAGTCCTCATCCCAGCGTGTGCGGGCATTGCTGAAACCAATTTCATTCGGTGCCGCCGGGCCGCTATTGCTTAACTCCAAAGCGCCAAACGCCGCCAAATCGAGGCCAATTACATCACCGGCATAACCGGATGAGAAGTCGAGATTGGCGTTAGCAGAGGCGTGATGCAGATTGGCGTCATACTGACCATACGCGCCTTTTTGCTGATCCATCTCTTTGCGATCGCGCTGGCGTTGCCAGTAAAACAGGTTGCCAGTGAGCGATGAGTCTTCGACAAAACCCGCAGCGTGGGCGGAGGGAACAGGCAAAAACGTACCGGCGAACAGGGCAGAGATAATGGCCGCAGAGAGCGGCGCGCGTGGAATTCGACGCATAGCAAATCCTCCGTGATGCTTCCATGAACAATTAATAAATCCGTATTGTTTCGTCATGAAACAAGTTGCGAGGGATGCTATTTTTCGCGACGCGAATTATCAATGGGGTTTATTACAAAGTATGACATGGCACGCAAAAAGAAGGGTTTTTTAAGGAGTTTATTCAATCAGTTAGATGAACCTGTAAAATGTAAATTTGCGAGCAAGATCCACAGGCAAAGTGTCGATAGCTTGCTTTAATCTGGCTTGTTCCCTATGCTCGCCAACGTAGTTTTGACTCGGGGTGCCCCTCTAATACAGGGCTGAGATACACCCGCTGACCTGATCTGGATAATGCCAGCGTAGGGAAGTCAGATGCCTGACCGCATTCGCCTTCTTGATCGCCGGTTGGGAGCCTTATGAAACAGCCTGACCTTCTTTCCCCCGTGCAACTCGCGCACTCTTTGCAACTGCTGCGTCAGCAAGCGCCGCTGGTGCACTGCATGACCAATGAAGTAGTGCAAACCTTTACCGCCAACGTGCTGCTGGCACTGCAAGCTTCGCCCGCGATGGTGATCGACCCCGATGAAGCGGCGCAGTTTGCCGGTTTTGCCGATGCGGTGTTGATCAACGTAGGCACCTTAACCTGCGATCGTCGTGATGCGATGTTGGCGGCGGTGCAAGCAGCGCAAGCGGCAGGCACGCCGTGGACGCTGGATCCGGTGGCGGTCGGCGCATTAACGCTGCGCACCACCTTCTGCCAGCAGCTGCTGAGCCTGCCTCCTGCGGCGATTCGCGGTAACGCTTCAGAAATTCTCGCCCTGGCGCATCAGGCAAGCGGCGGACGCGGCGTGGACAGCCTGCATCAAACCGATGCCGCGCTGAGCGCCGCCCAGCAGCTGGCGCGTGATTATCACACCGTTGTGGCGGTGACCGGTGAAGTCGATTACGTCACCGATGGCGCGCGTACCCTGGCAATCCCCGGCGGCAGCCCGCTGATGACGCGCGTGGTTGGCACCGGTTGCGCATTGTCGGCAGTGGCTGCGGCCTTCACTAGCTTGCCTGGCGATCGCCTGCAACATGTAGCAGCGGCGTGCCGCGTGATGTCGCTGGCCGGTGAGCTGACAGCACGCCAGGTCGCCGGGCCGGGCAGCTTTGTTGCTGCCTTCCTCGATACGCTGTGGACATTGGAGGTGAAAGCATGAAACGCATCAACGCATTGACCATTGCTGGCACCGATCCCAGCGGCGGCGCGGGTATTCAGGCCGACCTCAAAGCCTTCTCCGCATTGGGTGCTTATGGCACCAGCGTGATTACCGCGCTGGTGGCACAAAACACCTGTGGCGTGCAGTCGGTCTATCGCATCGAACCTGATTTTGTCGGCGCACAGCTCGATTCGGTGCTGGATGATGTGCGCATTGATGCCGCGAAGATCGGCATGTTGTCCGAAATCGCGATAGTCGAGGTGGTCGCCGAGCGGCTGAAACGGGCCAGCCTGCCGTTTGTGGTGCTGGATACGGTGATGATTGCCAAAAGCGGCGATGCGCTGCTGTCGCCTGATGCGGTAGCCAGCGTGCGCGGATTGCTGCTGCCGCAGGTGTCGCTGATCACGCCAAACCTGCCGGAAGCCGCCGCGCTGCTGGGATGCGCGATGGCGCAGGATGAGAAAACCATGTTGCAGCAGGGCGATGCGCTGCTCGATCTCGGCTGTGAAGCGGTGCTGATGAAGGGCGGACATCTCAGCGATGCCGAAAGCCCGGACTGGCTAATCACGCGCGAAGGACGCCAGCGCTTTACCGCGCCGCGTGTTAACACACGCCACACGCACGGCACCGGTTGCTCGCTCTCCGCCGCGCTGGCGGCGTTGCGTCCGCGTCATGATGATTGGGCGGCAACGGTGGCCGAAGCCAAGGCGTGGCTACAACAGGCGCTGTTGCACGCCGATTCGCTGGAGGTCGGCAAAGGCATTGGGCCGGTGCACCATTTCCATCAATGGTGGTAGGGCGTAACGCCAGATTGCCGCTTTTTCACTGCGCATCCGTCTGAAAAATGGAGTCAGCAATTTGCCAGCCTGGCGTTTTCCGGTCCAGGCTGTTGGGGGCGAATCGGCATTGGCCGGTTCCAATCCAGCCATTTATCAGGAGCGAACATGACGGACATCGTACAGTTATTGGGCAAAGAGGCGGACAGCCTTCTTCAACATCGCTGCATGACCATTCCAGCGGATAGCCTCTATTTACCAGGCGCGGATTATGTTGATCGCGTAATGATCGACAACAATCGTTCTCCCACCGTACTGCGCAACATGCAAACGTTGTACAACACCGGACGTTTAGCCGGCACCGGCTATTTGTCGATTCTGCCGGTCGATCAGGGTGTTGAGCACTCAGCGGGTGCTTCCTTTGCCGCTAACCCGGCTTATTTCGACCCGAAAAACATCGTTGAGCTGGCGATTGAAGCCGGCTGTAACTGTGTGGCCTCCACTTACGGCGTGCTGGCCGCGGTTTCACGCCGTTATGCGCACCACATTCCGTTTATGGTGAAGCTAAACCACAATGAAACCCTGAGCTATCCAACGCAATATGATCAGACGCTGTACGCCAGCGTTGAGCAGGCCTTTAATCTGGGTGCGGTGGCGGTTGGCGCCACCATTTATTTTGGCTCCGAGCAATCGCGTCGTCAGATTGAAGAGATTTCGGCTGCTTTCGAGCGCGCGCACGAACTGGGAATGGTAACGGTGCTGTGGGCTTATCTGCGTAATGACGCGTTCAAGAAAGACGGCGTCGATTATCACGCCAGCGCTGATTTAACCGGCCAGGCTAACCATCTGGCGGCGACCATTGGTGCGGATATCGTGAAGCAGAAGATGGCGGAGAATAATGGCGGCTATAACGCGGTGAAGTTTGGTCACACCGATGAACGCGTCTACAGTAAGCTGACCAGCGAGAACCCAATTGATTTGGTGCGTTACCAACTGGCGAACTGCTATATGGGGCGCGCGGGATTGATCAACTCTGGGGGCGCTTCTGCCGGGGAAACGGATATCGCGGAGTCAGTGCGTACGGCGGTGATCAACAAAC
This sequence comes from Pantoea sp. CTOTU46764, assembly GCF_031974595.1. Classification (NCBI taxonomy): domain Bacteria; kingdom Pseudomonadati; phylum Pseudomonadota; class Gammaproteobacteria; order Enterobacterales; family Erwiniaceae; genus Pantoea; species Pantoea sp. CTOTU46764. The sequence goes on from NZ_DALYOQ010000044.1 coordinate 36,770, forward strand.
GAGCCGGCGGCATGGGATTGATTCTGGGGCGCAAGGCGTTCAAGAAGACGTTGAAAGAGGGCGTGCAGCTGATTAATGCGGTGCAGGATGTTTATCTGTCGAAAGATGTGAACATTGCCTGATTGAGTGGGGGCTGTGCTCGCTGTCCCCTGATAAGTGCTCGCTGTCCCCCTCCTCGGTCCTCCCCCATTTATGGGGGAGGAAGATGCTGCAATATGTCAGTGTTGAAGCAGCATGTGGCAGCATCTCCTTCCCCCGCGAGCGGGGGAAGGCCGGG
>NZ_DALYOQ010000045.1:0-36704 GCF_031974595.1 Pantoea sp. CTOTU46764
GGTTATCCACGCCCGGCGTGGCGTGCTGCGTCAGCGCGCGCGCCGCGACCACTGCCTGCGCCACGCCCGGCAGCGCCACTAACGCCTGTTCGATTTCACCTGGCTCGATACGCTGTCCGCGCATCTTCAGCTGGTCGTCGCTGCGACCGAGATACTCAACCGCACCGTCGGCGCGCCAGCTAGCGATATCGCCGGTGCGATACATGCGCTCGCCTTCGGCAAACGGTGCGGCGACAAAGCGCTGTGACGTAAGGTCGGCGCGATGCAAATAGCCATCGGCCAACTGCACGCCGCTGAGATAGAGATCGCCTGGCACGCCAACCGGCACCGGACGCAGCAGGCTATCGAGAATATGCAGCTGCGTGTTCCAAACCGGACGACCAATCGGCACGCCCGGCCCGTTGAGGCCATCCAGCGCGCTGCCGCTGGCCGGTTGCCAGGTGACATCGACGGCGGCTTCGGTTGGGCCATACAGATTGTGCAGCGGCGCAGCGATCACTTCCTGATAGCTGCGCGCCAGGTCGCACGCTAGCGCTTCACCGCTGCAGAATACGCGGCGTAGCGTTGGGCAAGCCCGATCGGTTTGCGCGGCGAGATGGCCGACAAAGGCCGCCAGCATCGAGGGAACGAAGTGCAGGGTGGTCACACGATAATCGTCGATCAGCTGCCACAGCGCCTGCGGATCGCGATGCGCTTCCGGCGGTGCCATCATCAGCTGCGCACCGGTCATCAGCGGCCAGAAGAACTCCCACACCGAAACATCAAAGCTGCACGGCGTCTTTTGCAACACCACGTCGTCAGCGCGCAGCGGATAGCTGGCCTGCATCCAGCGCAGGCGGTTGACGATGGCGCGCTGGTTCACCACCACGCCTTTTGGTTTGCCGGTTGAGCCGGAGGTATAAAGCACGTAGGCCGGACGACTGGCATCCGCCTGCGGCAAAGCGTGGCGCGGCTGAATGTGTTCAGCGGCTAAGCCATCAAACATCATCAGTGTGCCAAACGTGGCGAAGCGGGTTTCCAGCGCGGATTCGGTAATCAGCACCCACGGCCGCGCATCTTCCACCATGTAAGCCAGACGTTCATCGGGATAACCGATATCCAGCGGTAAATAGGCCGCACCTGCCTGCAGGATGGCGGTGAGCGCGATGCTGAGACGCACCGAGCGCGGCAGCGCCACGGCAACGATATCGCCCGGCATCACGCCCGCTTCAATCAAGCGATCCGCCAGCAGCATGGCCTGACGCTGCATTTCGCCGTAGCTCAGACGATGCTCCATATCCATCAGCGCCAGCGCGTCCGGCGTGCGCGCCGCCTGCTGGGCAATCGCCTGTTGCAGGGTTTCATTTTCCAACTGCACGCCGGTGTTGTTGACCCAGGCGAGCAGCGATTGCTCGGCCAGCGTTTGCAGCTTCCACTGCGTCAGCGGCAGATCCGGCGTGCTGACCAGCTGTTGCAGCAGCAGTAACAGCCGCTCGGCCAGACGTTCCGGCTCGCTGACGCAGTCGCGATACTCCATCAGCAACGTCAGCTGTTCGCCCGGCAGCACCAGCAGCGTCAGCGGATAGTGCGTGTAACCACGATTGTGAATCGCTTCGCAGCGTACGGCGGCGTTGGCATCCAGCAGCATTTGGTTGTCCGGATAGTTCTCCACCACCAGCAAGGTATCGAACAGCGTACCCACGCCGACCAGCTGCTGGATCTCGGCGAGACCGAGGCAATCCTGCTCAATCAGCTGGATTTGCTGCGCCTGATGATCGGCGAGCTGTGCCAGCAAAGGACGTTGATGATCGAAGCGCAGGCGCACCGGCAACGTGTTGCTGAACAGGCCAACGTGCTGATCGATGCCGTCAATCTGGCCAAAACGGCCAGAAACCGGCGCACCAAACACCACGTCTTGCTGGCCGCTGGCGACCGACAACATTAAGCCCCACAATCCCTGCATCACGGTGTTCAGGGTTAAGCCGCGCGTCCGGCACAGCGCGTAGAGCTCCCGCTCCAGCGTGACATCCAGCGTAATGCGCTTTTCGTTGACCGCGCTGTCGGCGGCCTGCGGATAGAGCAGCGTCGGACGCACCTCTTGCAGGCATTCCTGCCACTGCTGCCGCGCTTCATCGCTGTCGCGCTGGCTGAGCTGACGCACAATGTCGGCGTAGCTGCTGCTGTGTGCGGGCAAGGTTTGCTGACGCAGTGCGCTGAGCAGATCGTTGAGGATCACTGGCGTTGACCAGCCGTCCACCACCAGATGATGCGCGTTGAGCAGCAGCGTCCAGCGCATGCCATCGCGATGGGCGATCAGCGTGGCGTGCAGCATGATCGGCTGGCTAAACAGATCCTGCGCCAGCGCCTGATGTTCCAGCGCCACAATGTCATCGTCGTCGGCTAGCTGATGCAGCGTTAGCGGCCAGTGCAATTGCGTTTCAGGTATCAGCTGTAGCGGCTGCAGGCTGAGTTCAGCGTCGAAGCGCGCCGCCAGCTGTGGATGGCGCTGTAACACCGCGTCGAGCGCGGTTTGTACCGCTGCGGGGCTGATATCGCCGCTGATTGTCAGGCGGGTTAACGAGTTATAGCTGCCTTGCTGCGCGGTGGTTTGCGCGTGGAACAGCAGACCTTTCTGCAAGGGCAACAGCGGCAGCACATGGCTGAACGCGCCGTGACGCGCATGCAGTTGTTGCAGCAGCGCATCATCAACGCCTTCCAGCGCCACCTCGGCGGCCACCAGCGTATTGGCGGCGTGCTGCGGCTGCTGTTGTGCTAGCGTGATCAGCGCCTGCGCGGCAGCGGCCATTGCCTGATGTAAATCGGCAATCGCCTCGGCGTTGAGTACGCCGTCCGCCCAGCTCCAGTTCAGCGCCAGCTGCGCCGCGTTTGGCTGCTCCTCAACGAAAACGTTGAGTTCCAGCGCGTGCTGCAGCGGCAGCGCCTCATCCTGCAACACCGCAAAGGTGTCGCGGAACTGCCGCGCGGTGCGCTGTGGCGACCAGTCACCGCTGCGCTGCGTGAAGCGTCCAAGGTAGTTAAACAGCACCTGCGGCGCGTGTTGTGCTGCCAGTTTTTCCAGCGTCACGCCGCGATGCGCATCAAGCCAGCGCAGCTGACCGTAGCCAATACCGCGATCCGGCACCGCACGCAGCACCGCTTTCACTGCGCGTACGCACTCATTGAGCGGCGCGTGGGGATTTTCGGGTAACGGCAGCAGCAGCGGGAATTCCGCCGTCAGCCAGCCGACGGTGCGCGCCAGATCCTGCTGTGCATGCAGTTCGGCACGACCATGCGACTCCAGCGTGACGCGCTGCTGTGCGCTGCCGTTGAGTTGGCGCAATGCCATCGTCAGCAGCGTCAGCAGCAGCTCTTCGCTGGTGGCGCGATAGTGTTGCGGCAGCGTGTTGAGTAGCGCGTGGGTAGTCGAGGCATCCAGCAGCGTGCGTTGATGCTGGTGGCGATCGCTGGGCTTAATTGCTCGTTCACCGACAAGTGGCAGCGGTTCGGCCAGCATCTGTTGCCAGAACGGTAACTCCGAGGCGCGCGCCGAAAGGTTCGCCAGCAGCGCCGCCGACCAGTCATGTAGCGAGGTTTCCTCGGCGGGAATCACCAGCGGCGTGTTATTGATCAGCGCGTCACCGGCCTGTTGCAGTTCTTCCAGCAATACGCGCCACGAGACGCCATCAACAATCAGGTGATGCAGCGTCAGCACCAGACCAAAGCTGATGCCGTCTTGTTGCAGCAGCGTGGCGTGCAGCAGCGCGCCGTTTGCCGGACCGAGCGCCTCAGCATCTTCGCTAAACGCCTGTTCCGCTGCGCGGTCGCGATCCTGCACCTCAAGTGCACGCACGCGGGCAGGGCGCGACGCCAGCGCTTCGCCAACGATAAGCTGATCGCCGCGCGTAAAGGCATTGAGCGCCGGATGCGCCTGCGCCAGCTGATCGATCAGCTGCTCCAGCTGTGCGAGCTGCAACTGCGGCGGCACCGACAGCAGCACGCCGTGCGCAAAGCGCGCGTTGATACCGGCTTGCGCATTGAACCAGTGCAGAATCGGCAAGCCGCCAATCGCGCCCTGTTGCGCCACGCGCGCGCCGCTGTTGTGCTGAGCCAGTGGCTGCAAATCACGCGCCATGCGTGCGGCGGTGCGTTCGGCAAAGATTTCGCGTGGACGCAGCAAATAACCGGCGCGACGTGCGGCGGTGCTGAGCCCCATTGCAGAGATACTGTCGCCGCCGAGCGCGAAGAAATCGTCTTCCGCGCCGACGCTCTCCAGCCCCAGCAGGCTGGCAATTGCGTGGCAAATCAGCTGCTCCTGCGGCGTGCTGGCGGCGCGACTTTGACTTTGGTGCGCCTGTTGTGGCTTCGGCAGCGCCTGGCGATCAATCTTGCCGTTAACGTTGAGTGGCAATTCGTCCATCACCATCAATACCGCAGGCACCATGTAATCCGGCAGCTGCGTGGCCAGTTGCGCCAGCAAACGGGCGCTGAGATCGGCATCGGCGCGCAACGCGTCATCCTGCACCGAGCAGTAACCAATCAGGCGATGCGTGGCACCTATCACTTCGGCGATCACCACGGCGGTGCTGACTTCCGGCAGCGCCACCAGCGCGTTTTCCACTTCACCGAGTTCAACGCGGAAGCCGCGCACTTTAATCTGGTGATCGGTACGGCAAATAAACGCCAGCTGACCATCCTGCCGCCAGCGCATCAGGTCGCCGCTGCGGTACATCACATCGCCGTCGCGGAAGGGGTTGGCGACGAAGCGTCCGCTGGTGAGATCGGGACGGCGCAGATAACCGCGCGCGATGCCGGTTCCGGCGATATACAGCTCGCCAGCGCAGCCAATCGGCACCTGACGCAGCTGGTTATCCAGCAGATAGACTTCGCTGTTGCCCACCGGACGACCAATTACCGGCTGCGGTGACGCCATGACGCTGGCGCCCAGCGTATCGATGGTGTATTCCGACGGGCCGTAATAGTTGTGAATCTCCATCTGCTGCTGTTGCTGCATCAGCTTCCATAGCGTTGGCGTGGCCGCTTCACCGCCAATCATCACAAAGGAGGGACGATGGTTGTCGGCTTCCAGCAGGCCGCTGTCGATCATCTGCGAGAAGAACGACGGGGTGATATCCAGCAAGTCGACCGGCACCGCATTCATCTGCTGAATCAGGCCCCACGCATCGCGGCGCAGCTCTTCGTCGAAGATATTCAGCTCGCAGCCCATCAGCATGCAGAACAGCGGTTCCCACGAAGAATCGAACGAGAAGGAAGCGGTGTGACCGGCGCGCATGCGGCGCGGGCTGTTGGCGGTGAAGCGCGCAATCGCCGGGCCGAACAGACGCTCGCGGTGCGACAGAAACAGATTGAGCAAACCTTGATGGGTGCTCATTACGCCTTTCGGGCGGCCGGTCGAACCTGAGGTGTAGATCATGTAGGCCAGATCGTCGCCGCACAGTTGGGTGTCAGGTCGTGCGCTGGAATAATCGCTCAATACAAGCTGGTCAATCCGCAGATGCGGCAACTCAGGCATTTGCGCCAGCGTGCTGGAGTGCGTCAGCAGCAGCTTAGGCTGCGCGTCATCACACATCAGCGCCAGGCGTTCGCGTGGATAATCGAGATCGAGCGGCATATAGGCCGCGCCGCTCGCCAGCACGCCGAATATCGCCACCAGAGAATCCACTGAACGTGGAATACCAATCGCCACTACGTCGTCCGCTTGTAAACCGCGTGCGATCAGCAGATGCGCCAGTTGCATCGCGCGATCGGCGAGCTGGCGATAGCTGAGGCTGCGCTCGCCGCACACCACCGCAGTTTGCGCGCCGTATTGCTCCGCAGCTTGCAACAGGATATCGACGATGGTGCGGGTATTTGCGGGCGGCACGATGGTGGGGCCGGTCGACCAGCGTTGCAGATCGATCTGCTCCTGCGGCGCGAGCAATAAAAGCTCACCCAAGCTCATGTTGGCATCCGTCGCGAACTGCGTGAGCAGATGGCTGATACGCTCGGCGTGACGTTGTAGCGTTTGCGCATCGTAGCGGCGCGGGTTAGCCACCAGTGTGAGCTGTAATACGCCATCGCGGAAGCCGACTTCAAACTCCAGATCGTCTACCGGGCCCATCGCCAGCGTGTGGGTTGGGGCAGGCTGGCCGTCGAATTGCAGATCGTCGTGGTAAACCTTGACGTTAATCACCGGACCATACAGCGCCTGGCTGCTGCCGACCAGGCCGAGATCGCGGCGCAGCTGCTCCGCTTCATAGCGCTGATGACGGCGCGCTTTGCGGATTTCTCCCTGCACCTGCTGCACCAGCATCGGCAACGTCATCTCATCGCTGACGGTGAAAATCAGCGGCAACACATTGACCACCGGGCCGAGCGTGGAAATTGCCGCCGAACCCATGCGGCGCATAAACGGGAAGCCAATCGACAGACGCTGGCTATTGCTGAAGCGGGCCAGATAGGCCACTAACAACGCGCTGACGATATCGCCTTCGCTGCTATCGGCCAGTTGTTGCTGCTGACGCAGCGTGGCCAGTTGCGGCAGTGTGACCTGACAGCTGATCGGACGATCGACGTGATCGCCCAGGTTTTCACTGGACAGCGTCAGCGTCTCTGGCAGATCCGCCGCGTAGCTTTGCCAGTGGCTGGCGGAGCGCGCATATGCAGGTGAATCCTGCCACTGCTGAATCTCTTCAATCACCGTGGTGAACGGGGTAAACGGCGAGGGCGCGGGCGTTGCTCCGGCGCAAAGGGCGGCATAGATCGCCGCGACGCGTTGGGTCAGCGCTTCAAAACTGAAACCATCCACCAGCAAATGGTGATAGCGCTGATACCACAGCCAGCTGCCGTCGCCGATGCGCATCAGCGCGTGACGATAAAGCGGTTTGTCGCCGTCGGCGGGCAGCTCGGCGGCGAGATCGGCCTGCATTAGTTTGTGCGCCTGGCTGCTCGCATCGGCACGCTGGCTGAAATCGTGCCATTCCGGCGCGACCGGCGCTTGCGCATCAAACCACTGCGCCGGATTGCCATTATCGTCAAGGCCGAAGCGCGCCTGCACAGTATCGGCTTCCGCCATCGCTTGCTGAATGGCGCTGTCCAGCGCCGCCCGATTGATGTTGCCGTGCAGCACGCTGTAGTGCGCCACGGTAAATTGGTTGCGCGGCTGCGCAATGCTGTCAGCGATCCAGATGCCGGGCTGCGCCGCGACTAAAGGATAGGCCGCTGAAGGGGCCGGATTAAACGTTGCCAAAGGACAATTCCTGTCGAGAAAAACGATTAAAAAAAGAGAAAGTTAAAAAATTAATGCGCGGTAGACGACGTCTGTTGCGTCGCTGGCCGCATGTCGTGCCAGTTTGCTTCGATAAACTCAATGGCGGCGCTGCGCGTCAGCGGTCCCGCCACGTTGTGCCAGCCTGCCGGAACCGGGGCAAAAGCCGGCCACAGGCTGTAATGCTGACGCGCGTTGAGCAGCACCAGAAAATCGAGCGTGTCGTTATCAAACGGATTCTGTTGTTCAGACATGGTTATTACCTTCAGAAGGTGAGGTTGTGGGGAGAAAATCGGCCAGCAGCCAGCGGCAGCCGTCGATCAGACCGCCGCGCCAGCACAACGCATCGTGCCCTCCGGCGAAGCGGCGAAAATGTAATTCATGGCCTGCGGCTTGCAGCGCCGGGACGATCTGCTGGTTGACGTACACCATGTCTGCCTCGCGATCGCCCACTTCCTGGAAAATCTTCAGCTTGCCCGGCGGTAAATCGCCCTGTTGCAGCCGTTCCAGTATCAAACCCGGCGCGTGCTGCTCGCGGTTGGCGTAGTCGCGGATGTATTGCAGATGCGGCCACCAGAAGGAGCCGGATTGCGTGAGAATGCGGCCAAAACGCTGCGGCCAGTGCAAACCCGCATACAACGCGGCAAGTCCGCCATAGCTTTGTCCGGCTACCAGCGTGCGGTCGGCGTCGCCGCTGAACGCTGCGTGCTGGCGTGCCAGCGGTAACAGTTCCTGCTGCACCGCCTGCCAGAAGGTTTCATTGCACGGCAATTCGGCTTCGCGATGCTGGCTATCGATGACATCGATAAACAGCCAGCAGGCGGGCGGAAGTTCGCCATCGGCGGTGACCTGATCCAGCGCGCTGAAAATCGGTTGGCCGTACACCCAGTTTTGTCCGTCGAGTAGGATCGCCAGCGGACGCTGTTCGGGCTGAGTTGTTGTGCCGGTGCTGTAGAGCCAGACGTTACGCGTGACGTTGAGCAACGCGCTGTGCCACTGCAGGGTTTGCAGCGTATCTGGCCAGGTTTCCGCCATGCCGGCATCCAGCGCGCGCCAGGCGGATTGATCCGGCGCATCCGGCATGTGCGCATTGCTTAAGGCAAAACGGCGGCTGCTGAGAAATGGCGGCGTGGGATTGAATTTGTCGGGGATCGCCAGCGGCATCAGCGAGATCCACCACTTGCGCTGTAGCGCGCGACAGGCGGCATCGTCGCCACAAAACAGCGGCGGCAACTGCTGTGCGGTGGCGGGAATCAGGCTGTAACTGCCGCGCCAATCAGATTCAATGGCGGTCAACCAATGCCAGACGTTGCTGTCGCCCACGCGAACCAGACTTTCTGGCGCTTCGCTGTGGTGATCGGTGACGCCGTTAATATCGACGTAAACCCGTTCAGTGGAAGAAAGTGCGGAATGTCCTTCAGGATCGCGCCAGAAGAAGTGCATGGTCGTTTGGCCATTTTCGTCACGCTCAACCAGCGGCGTACCGACCGCATAAAGCCGCTGCCACCAGCCTTCGCTACCCAAATCGGCCTGCTGCAACCATTGCGCAACTGTCCCGGTGGGCAACCATGTCTTCGTCGTTTTTTCTGCGCTTGTTAGAAACATCCTGCAACCCATCTCCACATTTTGTTCACTGTCTTTACTTAACTAAAGCTAATGCAAATGCTATTGATAACGATTTACATTTGCAATATGATTTTTCGCGCCTAATAAACCTTCGGATTTTCAGTGAATTATTTTGTGAAGGACGTCACGCAGGGAGATTAGGACCGTAAATAACGCAAGAGAGTAATATTTCAATCCGTTACAGCCATTGTCGTTGGGCGAGGGCGACTGAACGGATTATTTCATCTACAAGGCAGTTTGAAATAGAGATGGCAACTATGTCCGTTAAAGCAAGAAATTCAGCAATACCTGCTGTGGCACGTCAATTCAGACTTAATCCTCTGTACCTTTCTCTGGCCTCAATTCTGTTGGTGGCACCGGCTGCCTTCAGCGTGGCCGCCGAAGAGACCCTTACCGTAAACGCCGACACGCGTGAAAGCGTGACCTCGCCGCTGCAAGGTTATGTGGCGAAAGAGAGCGCGGCGGGCACCAAAACGTCCACGCCTCTGCGCAACACCCCGCAATCCATTTCGGTGATTACCCGTGAGCAGATGGACGATCAAGCCGCGGCTTCTGTTGCCGATGCGTTGAGCTACAGCAGCGGCGTGCTGACCAACTATCGCGGTAACTCCAACCGAAACGATGAGATCATCGCGCGCGGTTTCCGCTATGCGCCGAAATTCCTCGATGGCCTGAACTACGGTTTATCCGGCCAGGCGGGCGCTGCGGGGCAGATCGATCCTTGGTTGCTGGAGCGCGTAGAGATGATCCACGGCCCCGCGTCGGTGTTGTACGGTCAGGTGAATCCAGGCGGCATCGTGGCGATGACCAGCAAGCGTCCTACCGCGCAGAGCATTCACAAAGTGCAGCTCAGCACCGGCAACCAGCATTTGGGTGAAGCGGCGTTTGATTTCGGCGGTAAGCTGAACGATTACAACACGCTGTTCTACCGCCTGAACGGTATCGCCAGCACCAAACATGAGTTCGTGAAGGACAATAAACAGCAGCGCATGGCGATTGCGCCAGCGATTACCTGGCTGCCGAACGCGGATACCAGCTTTACGCTGCTGACCATGTACCAGAACGAGCCGAAAGCGGGTTACCGTAACTTCCTGCCGGCCAGCGGCACGTTGAAAGAGAGCAGCGCGGGTTACATTCCTTACGATTTCAACGTCAGCGATCCGAGCTTCAACGAAGCCAAACGCGAACAGACCTCGATCGGCTATATCTTCGAGCACAATCTCAACGACAACCTGAGCTTCACGCAGAATCTGCGCTACAGCAACATGGACGAATCGTACAAATATCTGGTGTATACCTTTGATGCGGATAACGATCACTCAATCAACCGTCGTCCGCAGCATGACAAGATCAAGTCGAAAGAGTTGGGCCTGGATAACCAGCTGAAAGCCACTTTTGAAACCGGCAACATCGCGCACACCGTGCTCGGCGGGCTCGATTACAAGTGGAGCGACGTGGATAACAAACTGTGGCGCGACAGTGGCGATCAATACATTCTCGACTGGGCCAATCCAACGCGTATCAGCATCAATGAGAGTGATTTGACGTTGACTACCAGCACGCGCAAGAAGCTCGATCAGGTGGGCGTGTATTTGCAGGATCAGCTGGAGTGGAATCAGTGGAACCTGCTGCTGTCTGGACGTCACGACTGGAGCGAAGTGCGCACTCAGGATCGCACCGATAACAGCCAAACCCAGCAGAATGACAACAAGTTCACCGGCCGTGCAGGTCTGCTGTATGCGTTCGATAACGGCATTTCACCGTACGTCAGCTACAGCACCTCGTTCGAACCCAACCTCAACAGCGGCGCGCCAGGCACCGATCCGTTCAAACCGACTACCGGCGAACAGACCGAAGTGGGCGTGAAGTATCAGCCGGTCGGTTGGGATGCGGTGTTCACCGTGTCGGCATTTGATATCACGCAAAAAAACATCACGGCGTATAACAGCGTGACCGGCTACAACGAACAGATTGGTAAAGTGCGTTCGAAGGGTATCGAAACCGAAGCGCATGCGCAGATTACGCCGGAGATCAAACTGTTAGCGGCCTATACCTACACTGATGCGGTGACCAAAGAGAGCAGCATTACGGAGCGTATCGGTCATTCACCATCGAGCATTCCGCGTCATGCGGCGTCAGCGTGGGGCAGCTACACCTTCCTCGATGGCGTGCTGAGCGGCTTTACGCTGGGCAGCGGCGTGCGTTACACCGGCACCGCGCCAGCGGACGAAATTGGCGTCGACAAAGTCCCGCACTACACCTTGTATGATGCGATGGCCAAGTATGAGCTGGGCGAAGCGGCGAATTCGCTGCGCGGCACCACGCTGCAACTGAACGTCAACAATATCGCGGATAAGCACTACGTGGCGTCATGCAGTAACGAAAGCGCCTGCTTCTACGGCAGCGGGCGCAGCATTGTGGCTTCCGTCAGCTACAGCTGGTAATTCTCACTGGCGGCCTCTCTGGCCGCCGATTCTTTTCGCATTCCGTGCGGCTCGCTTTTCACCAAGACACTTCTTAAGCGGTTTTCGGAAAATACTGTATTTGTGTGACTGTCATCACTCCGCAAGGCGCGTTAAAATGAACGCTTCTCATTTAGCAGGGGTTTTTCGTCACGATGTTATCGCGCTTCACTTTAGCCACTTTGATGGCAACAATCATGCTTACCGGCTGCGCCCGCCTTGCCGCCGTAACAGGTACATCACATGACAGTACTGCGACTGCGGACGCATCTGCCGCTCAGCCTGCAACCGGCGCGCCAATCGACAGTAACGATTCGCCTTCTCCGTTCGAGACCGGCCCAACGGTAATCAACATTTCGCATGTGGTGACGCGTACCGATGACGGTTCTACTATTTATGTGACGGTAGATGGCCAGGATGCAGGTCTGCTGAAGAAGGGTGAGAAGAGAGAAATTCGCGTTTCGCCTGGTAAACACCAGATTGGAGGTTACGTGCAGACGCTGTTTGGTTTTGGCAAAGTGACCATCGCCTCTGTGGATGTCACCACCGATCCCAACAGCCCGAAAAACGTGGTCTATTCTGTGACGCGCCAGAAGCCCGCGTTCAGCGAAACCGACGCCACGCCGCCAAATAATTCGTGATGTTTAGGTGCGTAAATATGCGCACCAGCAAGGTTTCGTAGGGTCGCCATTCATGGCGACCTTTCCACATCAACTCCGGCTAAACACCAACTTCAACCCGGCAACTGTAAAGCAACAAGCCAGCAGCGCATCCAGCCCACGACGGATGCGGCGATAAAATGTCGCCATCACCGCAGTGGAAAACAACACCGCATAACCGCCAAACACCAGCACGCAAATCGCCGCGCAGCCTGCAATAATCATCGGCAAGGTTGATGCCGCTGCACCCGGTTTTAACGCCACCGACATAATCGCCACCCACGTCAAAATCGCTTTAGGATTGCCGACGTGCATCAACATGCCCTGACGAAACATTTTGCCGAAGTGCGCTTTTTCGCTGCCCGGCGCGAATTCGCTGGCATCTGGCTTACGCAGCGCCGATTTTCCCGCCTTAAACGCCAGCCACAACAGATACAATCCGCCGCCAATCTTCAGCACAATCAGCAGTTGTGCGAAAGTGGCCAGCACGGTGAGCACGCCGCAGGCCGCCAGCAGCGCCCACATCATCGAACCGCCAATCACGCCGCTGGCTAATGCCAGCGCCGCGCCGCGTCCCTGTTTCATCGCCGTACCCATAATCGCCATATTGCTCGGGCCAGGACTGGCGGTGGCGACGAAATAGGTGGTGTAGATCAGAATCAGTTCATGTGACAGCGCCATAGGTTCCTCTACGATGGCGGAAGGTAACTCACTTTATATCGCCTGAAGCTGCACTCTTCCAGAATGGTTTAGCTAATTGCACCCTTACTTCCCGTGCAACTCCTTCCGTAACAGCACCAACTCGCCCGCCAAATCGCGGCACAGCATTGCCGTCATCAGATGATCCTGCGCATGCACTAAAATCAGCGTGACCGGCACTTTACCGCAGCCTTCATCGGCGCCAATCAATGCGGTCTGGATTTTATGCGCCGCTTTGGCGGCCTCATCTGACGCCGCCAACGCCTCATCAGCACCTTGCCAGTCAGCTTTGCGCGCCTGCTGAATCGCCATCATGGCTTGCGATCTTGCCTCACCGGCATTAATCAGCAACTCCATCATCGTTTGTTCAAAATCCATATTCGCCTCACTTATTGGTATGCCAAATTGGTGATAACGATGCTATCGGAATACCAAAAAGAAGTTCCGCGAGCATGATCACAGAAATTAAGCGCGAATATCGCCATTTTGGTATGCCACGAACTATCAAGCTGATGCATAACACCTAAAACCGCTGAGGGTTGACCAATGTCTCTACAGGAACGTCTTATCGATTCGCTGGGTAGCTTTGCCACGCGATTCAATAGCTACCGCTACATCATGGCGATCAAAGCCTCGTTCATCACGCTGATGCCGGTGATCATTGTCGGCGCGTTTTCGGTGCTGATTTCCAACATGGTGCTGGACCCGAAAAATGGACTCGCCAGTTTCTCTGCGCTGTCGTTTCTCGCCGATTTAAAACCGATCACCAGCAGCATTAACTACGCCACGCTGAGTTTTCTGAATATTGGCGCGGTGTTTCTGATTGGTATCGAACTGGGCCGCATCAACGGTATCAAAACGTTGTTTCCCGGCCTGTTGGCGATCATCTGCTTCATCTCGGTGACGCCCACCACGCTGCAAATGCTGGTGGATGGCCAGATGCATGTGGTCACCGATGTGCTGGCGAAACAGTTCTCCGATACCAAAAGTCTGTTCCTCGGCATGTTTATCGCCATTCTGTCGGTAGAGATTTACTGCCGGCTGGAGCAGGTTGAACGGCTAAAAATCAAAATGCCGGATACCGTGCCGCCGAACGTTGCTGCGTCATTTTCCGCGCTGATCCCGTCGATCATCACCGTCTCGCTGGTCGCTACGTTTGGCTTTATCTTCCATCAGATCACCGGCATGTACCTGTACGACGCGGTGTACAAAGTGGTGCAGCAGCCGCTGGAATCGGTGGTGCAGAGCTTGTGGGGCATTCTGTTGCTGATGTTTGTTGCCCAGCTGTTTTGGGTGATTGGTATTCACGGCAACCAGATGGTGAAACCGATTCGTGAGCCGCTGCTGCTGGGGGCGATTCTGGTCAACATGAACGCCTTCGAGCAGGGCAAGGAAGCGCCGAACATCATCACCATGCCGTTCTGGGATGTGTACATGAGCATCGGCGGTTCCGGCCTGACGATTGGCCTGTTAACCGCGGTGATGATTGCCACCAAACGCAAAGAGATGCGGGAAATCGCCAAGCTGTCGTTTGGACCTGGCTTATTCAACATCAATGAGCCGGTGATTTTTGGTATGCCGATCATGCTCAATCCCATTCTCGCCATTCCTTTCATCATCACGCCGCTGGTCACCGGTTCGATTGGCTATTTCGCCACGGTGATGGGCTTCGCCGGTAAAGCGGTGGTGATGGTTCCCTGGACCACGCCGCCAATTATCAACGCGTGGCTGTCTACCGCCGGTTCGATGGGCGCGGTAGTGACGCAAATCATCTGCATCGTGGTTTCGGTATTGATTTATCTGCCGTTTGTCAAAGTGGCGGCACGTCGCGCCGAAGCGGCGGAAGCAAAAAATCTGCAAGCCGAGCTGGCACAAAATTAAGGAGATTCGATGAGTAAGCACACCATTGCGCTGCCGCAGGGCTTTATCCTCGGCGCGGCGGCATCGGCCTGGCAAACCGAAGGCTGGAGCGGCAAAAAAGTCGGGCAGGATTCCTATCTGGATGCCTGGTACCAGCAGGATCGTCATGTCTGGCACAACGGTTATGGACCGGCGGTGGCGACCGATTTTATCAATCGCTTCCGCGAAGACGTGGCGCTGATGAAAGCGGCAGGGCTGACCCACTATCGCACCTCAATCAACTGGTCTCGTTTTCTCACCGACTATGAAAACGCGGTGGTTGATGAAGAGTACGCGGCCTATTACGACCAGTTGATTGATGAGATGCAACGTCAGGGCATTGAACTGATGTTGTGCCTCGAACATTACGAACTGCCGCTGCAGTTGCTGGAAGAGTACGGCGGCTGGCAGTCAAAACATGTGGTGGAGTTGTTTATCCGCTATGTCGAAAAAGTGTTTGCCCGCTACGCCGGAAAAGTGACGCGCTGGTTTGTTTTCAATGAGCCGATTGTGGTGCAGACGCGCGTCTATCTTGATGCGCTGCGCTGGCCGTATGAGCAGAACACGCACAAGTGGATGCAGTGGAATCATCATAAAAATCTCGCCACGGCGAAGGTGGTGAAACTGTTCCGCCAGCAGGGTTATGCTGGCACGGTGGGCACCATTCTTAATCCTGAGGTGACCTATCCGCGCTCGTCGGCGGCGCACGATGTGAAAGCCGCGAAAATCTACGATCTGTTCTACAACCGGGTATTCCTCGACCCGGCGATCAAAGGCGTTTATCCAGCTGAATTGTTGCAGCTGCTGGATAAACATGAAGTGCAGTGGGACGTCACCGAGGAAGAGCTGGCGATCATTGCCGCCAACACCGTCGATGAAGTGGGGCTAAATCTTTACTATCCGCATCGCGTCAAATCGCCGTCTCGTGCGTGGCATCCGGAGACGCCGTTCCATCCGGCCTTTTACTACGAACATTTTGAGCTGCCGGGCCGCCGCATGAACAGCTCGCGTGGCTGGGAAATTCAACCGCGCATTGTCTTCGACATGGCGCAGCGCATGAAAGAGGAGTATGGCAATCTGCCGTGGTTTGTGGCCGAGAGCGGCATGGGCATCGAAAACGAAGCGCAATTTAAGGATGCGCAGGGGGAAATTCAGGACGACTACCGCATCAACTTTATTGCTGAACACCTTTACCAGGCGGTGCGTGCGCGTGAAGCGGGCAGCAACTGTCTGGGCTACATGTTGTGGGCGTTTACCGACAATGTTTCGCCAATGAACGCCTTCAAAAATCGCTACGGACTGATCGAGATCGACCTCGACAACCAGCGGCAGCGACGCATGAAGAAATCCGCGCACTGGTTCCGTCAGTTGCGTGACACCCAGCAATTGACCCTCAACATTGACGATGAAGCCAAATAAGGACGACCGATGAAACGCATTATTTTGGCCTGCGCAGCAGGCATGTCGACTTCGATGTTAGTTACCCGCATTGAGAAAGAGGCGGTAGCACGCGGTCTTGAATACCAGATCTACGCCATCCCGGAACAGAACCTGCGTGAAGAGTTACAAAATTACGGTCAGGACGTGGTAGTGGTGCTGCTGGGACCGCAGGTGCGCTTTAAGCTTGAGGAGAATAAAAAGCTGACCGACAGCTATCAACTGCCGATTGCGGTGATCGATACCGTGGCTTACGGTACGTTGAATGGTGCAAAGGTACTCGATCAGGCGCTGGCTTTGGTACACTAGCGCCCAGATAGCAGTCAGGTTCCGGCGCGCACAGGACGCGGCCGGGCCGAATGCACCATGATGCAAAAGGGTGAGAGCGTGGAAAAAGCCGAAGCGCCACAAGAGAAAAAGCAGTATCAGGAAATTGGTCAGCATCTGCGTCAGCAAATCCTCGATGGCAATTACCCGGTTGGCTCACGACTGCCGCCAGAGCGCCAGTTGGCGGAAACCTGGGGCGTGAGCCGCACCATTGTGCGTGAAGCGTTGCTGATGCTGGAGCTGGAAGGCACGGTGGATATACGTCAAAGTTCCGGCGTTTACGTGATGCGCATTCCTTCGGAAAGCGAGGATGCGGAAGAGGCGTTTTTCCGCAGCGATGTCGGCCCGTTTGAGATGTTGCAGGCGCGTCAATTGCTGGAGAGCAATATCGCCGCCTTCGCTGCGAAAATGGCCACCAAAGCCGATATCGAAAACCTGCGCCGCACGCTGGAACAGGAGCAGCGCGCCATCGCGCTCAACGACAGCAGCCAGGATAATGACAAGTTATTTCATTTGCTGCTGGCGGGCGCGACGCAAAATCAGATGCTGCTCGATACGGTCACCAGCGTCTGGCGCCACCACGAAGCCAGCCCGCTGTGGCAGCAGCTGCGGCCGCAGTATGAGACCCGCGCCTATCGCCTGAAGTGGCTGGGCGATCATCAAACCATTCTGGCGGCGCTACGACGTCGTGATGTGATGGGTTCCTGGCAGGCGATGTGGCAGCACCTGGAAAACGTCAAGAACACGCTGCTGGAGTTATCCGATGCCGATGCGCCGGACTTTGATGGCTATCTGTTCGAATCGGTACCGATTTTTCAGGGTAAGTTGATGTGATGAGGTCGCCATAACCCTACAAAACCCCGCTATTTACGGCATTGATTGGCATTATAGCTTCGCCGTTAACGCGCGCAGCGGCGTGCGCAACACTTCATGCAGCGCGCGGATCGCCGGGGAAAACTGTTTGCGATGCGGGCAGATAAGGTGCAGTGGCGTGCTTTCTCCCGGCATCTCCGGCATTACGCGCTCCAGCCTGCCGGCCAGCACGTCGTCACACACATCAATCCACGATTTATAGGCGATGCCCATACCGGCAATGGCCCAGCGCCGCGCCACTTCGGCGTCATCACATAGCATGCGGCTTTTCACCGTGATCTGGCGGCGCATGCCATCCTGCGGAAATGTCCATTTGTCGTAAACGTGGCCGCCCATAATAAACAGCAGGCCATGATGATGCTGCGCGATCTCCTCCAGCATCTGTGGGCGACCGTGACGATCGAGGTAATCCGGCGACGCCACCATCACGCGGCGATTGTCTTCTGCCAGCGGCAACGCCACGTAGCTGCTGTCTTCCAGTTTGCCGTAACGAATGGCGATATCCACCGGATCGCGGAACACATCGCTGATCTGATCAGAAAAGGAGAGACGCACCGCCAGCGCCGGATGCTCGCGGCAAAAATCGGTGATCAGCGGCAGGAGAATATTGCGGCCAATATCTGACGGCAGCGCGATTTTTAGCTCGCCGCTCAGCGCATCTTCATCGCTCTGCAAGCTATCGGCTCCGGCATGCATCAGTGCCAGCATCTCCTGCGCGTAGGGCAGATACTTTTCCCCTTCGGCGGTTAAGCGCAGGCTGCGGGTTGATCGGGCGAACAAGCGCCGATCCAGTTCACGCTCCAGCCGCTGGATCGCCGCGCTGACCTGTCCGGGCAGCAAATTCACCTCGCGCGCCGCGCGTGAAAAGCTGCCGAGTGCGGCGGAACGCACAAACAGGGTGACATCTTCCAGTCGGATCATCTTCTTATACATCGTGGTAGTCGGCAGGGATTTTCACTCTAAGAGTGAAAGTGTTCACCTGCAACTGGCATTTTTCATTGCGCTGCGGCCCGCTATGCTGAATTCACTTCACGAAACCTGCTGATGAATAAGGATCTGCCTGATGAAAGCCATTGTTTATAGCCAAAACGGTTTACCGATTTCCGATGAAAATGCGCTGTATGAGCTCGAGGTTGAGAAGCCAACGCCGGGCGCGCGCGATCTGTTGGTAAAAATTCACGCCATCGCGGTGAATCCGGTGGACACAAAAGTGCGCGCCGGTGCGCCAACCGATAAGCCGCGCATTCTGGGTTGGGATGCGGTTGGCGTGGTGGAAGCGGTGGGCGCAGAGGTCACGCTATTCCAGCCGGGCGACGAGGTGTTTTACGCCGGTGATATCACTCGCGCCGGCAGCTATGCCGAATATGGTCTGGTGGATGAACGCATCGCCGGGCACAAACCGCGTTCGCTGAATGACGCCGATGCCGCCGCGCTGCCGCTGACCTCACTCACCGCGTGGGAACTGCTGTTTGATCGTCTGGAGGTGCAGGCCGATGACAACGCCGCGCTGCTGATCATTGGCGCAGGCGGCGGCGTTGGCTCCATGCTGACGCAGCTTGCCAGCAAATTGACCAGGCTGACGGTGATCGGTACCGCATCCCGCCCGGAAACGGCAGATTGGGTGCGTTCACTCGGCGCGCATCACGTGATTGATCATTCTCAACCGCTGGGCGAACAGCTGGCGGCAATTGGGCATAAAGAGGTGCGCTATGTCGCCTCGCTGACGCACACCGACAGCTATTACGATCAGCTGATTGATGCCCTTGCGCCACAGGGCAAGCTGGCGTTGATCGACGATCCCGAGACGCTGGATGCGGTGCCGCTGAAGCGCAAAGCGATTTCGCTGCACTGGGAATTGATGTTTACCCGCTCGTTGTTCCATACCGCCGATATGCAGCGCCAGCATGAGATTCTTCAGCGCGTGAGCCAGTTGATTGATGACCAAACCCTGCAAACCACCGCGGGTGAACATCATGGCGTCATCAGTGCCGCCAATCTGCGCAAGGCGCATGCGTTGATCGAGAGCGGTCGCGCACGCGGTAAGATTGTGTTGAGCGGGTTTTAAGTATTTTAAATAAATCAGGAGATCTCACATGACACTCAATGATGCAGTCGCTCGTCGTCACACCGTCAAAGCGTTTGAGGGCGGTAAAAGCCTGCCGCAGGATGAAATCGACACCTTGCTAAACGTGCTGCGCAACAGCCCGTCATCGGTGAACTCGCAGCCGTGGCATTTTGTGGTGGCGTCCACCGCCGCCGGTCGCGAGCAGATGGCCAAATCCACCGAGGGCGCCTTTGTCTACAACAGCCCGAAAGTGCTGAACGCCTCGCACGTTATCGCGCTGTGCATGCGTACCGATCTCGATGAAGCGCATTTACAGAATGTGCTGGCGCAGGAAGAGAAAGATGGTCGTTTCGCCAAACCAGAAGGCAAAGCGGGGCAGGATAAGAGCCGTCGCAGCTACGTGGATATGCACCGTTACGAGCAGCGCGATGTGCCGCAGTGGATGGAAAAACAGGTTTACCTGGCGTTAGGTGGATTGTTGCTGGGTGCGGCGATGTTGGGCATTGATGCCACGCCGATGGAAGGTTTTGACCAGCGTGCGCTGGATCAGGCGCTGGGCCTGCGCGAGAAGGGCTTTACCAGCGTAGTGCTGGTGTCGCTGGGCTATCGCAGCGAGGCGGATTTCAACGCTGCATTGCCGAAATCACGCTTGCCGCGTGAAGAGATTTTTACCTTTATTTAAAATTTGCGGTCGCGATTTCGTAGGGTGCGCATTTATGCGCACCGTTTCAATGGCCGCACCCAACCGATGGAAACCGCAAGGTAAAACGATTCACGCCATCTTCGCTGTGCACCTCACAACGTCCCTGATGCAGCCGCATAATGCTGCGTACAATCGATAATCCCAAACCGCTGCTGCCCTGATGCCGTGACGCGTCGGCGCGCCAGAAGCGCTCAAAGATGCGCGCCTGCTGTTCGGCAATCAGCGGCGAACCCTGATTTTCCACCATCAAACTGTTGCCCTGATTGAAAACTCGTACGGTGGAATCTCGATCGCCATAGCGCAAGGCATTCGCCATCAGATTCGCCAGCGCGCGTTGCAGCAGTTGCGGATCGGCGCGAAGTTCGCCGTGCAGCGTCATCTCCAGCCGCATCGACTGCTCTTCTGCCATGCCGTCAAAGTAGTCCTGCAACTTCTCGCCAAGCTGCGCCAGATCGATGTCCTGCAGATCCATTGCCTGGCTGGCATCTTCCGCTTTGGCGAGAAACAGCATGTTGTCGATCATCTTCGCCAGCCGGTCCAGCTCCTCGTAATTGGAGCCGAGCAGCGCCTGATAATCGCCGACTCTGCGCGTCTGACTCAGCGCCACTTCGGTTTGGCCGATCAGCGTGCTAATCGGCGTGCGCAGATCGTGCGCCATATCGGCAGAAACCTGGCTCAACTGGTGATAACCCATTTCAAGGAGACTCAGCATCTGATTAAAAGCCGCCACCAGCGGCTGCAGTTCCGTTGCCGCCTGTTCAAGCATGCGCTGCGCCAAACGGGCCATCAATTTTCTGTCGCAGACGTTTCACCGCTACATCCACCACGTTGGTGTCGCTGTCAAAATTCATGTCCTACACGCGCGAGGCAATCAGGGTGCGCGTCAGCACTTCGCCGGGATGCAGTAGGAACAAGTGCAGCAGGTTGAACTCTTTATTGGTGAGATCGATACGCTGGCCGCCGCGCTCAACGCGACGTTTCAGGATATCCAGTTGCAAATCGGCCAGCTGCAGCACATCCGGCAACTTCTGCTGACCGCCGCGCCGCAGTTGGGTGCGCACGCGCGCCAGCAGCTCGGCGAACGAGAAGGGCTTCACCAGATAATCATCGGCGCCCAGCTCCAGCCCTTTGATGCGATCCTCCAGCGTGCCTTTGGCGGTGAGGAAAATCACTGGCGTATGGATCTGCTTATCCAGCGCCGCCATCACTTGCCAGCCGTCCATGCCGGGCATCATTACGTCGAGCAGAATCAAATCGAAATGATGCTCCTGCGCATAGAACAAACCATCCTGGCCGTATTCCGCCACATCGACGATAAATCCCGCTTCGGTCAATCCTTTGCGCATGTAATCGCGCGCTTTGGCTTCATCTTCAATCACCAAAATTTTCATGCGCTTCTCCGCGGGATAGGGTTTCAGGGCTGGGCGTGTAACGCGGCTTGCTCGATCAACTTCGCGACGTCATCAGGATGCGATTGATACACCGAATGGCTGGCTCCGGCAATCTCCACCGTGTGGCTGTGCGCGCGTTTGGCGTACATGCGCTCCAGATCGGGACTGATGATTTTGTCAGCTTTCGCCACCATGTACCAGCTAGGCTTGGTCTTCCACGCCGGGTCAGGAATGTTGGCGGTGAACACGGCTGAGTTGGTTGGCATCTGCGCGTGCGCTTCAAAATCAGCCTGCGCCGCCGGTAAATCGGCAGCGAAATCACTGTGGTAATTTTCCGGCGCGATGGTTAGATAACCGTCGCTGGATTTAGCAAACGGGTGTGCGCTATTAGGGAATTTTTTGCCGTTGCTGGCTTCGGTTTCGCCGTTATCCAGCGCATGCGCTGCGATATAAAGCAGCCCAGCCACTTTCGCGTCGTTACCGGCTTCAGTGATGATCGCACCGCCGTAACTGTGGCCGACCAGAATCACCGGGCCATTTTGCTGATCGATAATGCGGCGCGTCGCCGTCACATCTTCCGGGAAGCCGGTCAGCGGTTCTTGTACCAGCGTCACGTTGTAGCCGTCATGCGTCAAACGGTCATACACCAGACGCCATCCCGCACCGCCGACGAACGCGCCATGCACCAGCACAATATTCTTCACCGGCTGCGCCTGAACCTGCGCCGCGCCGCCTGCGATAGCCAACAGCATGCCCGCTGCAAGGGTAAGTTTGTTCAATTTCATCGTAATGCTCCTGATGGGAAGGTAGGCCATCAGGATATGCAATCGGCTCTGACATCAGCGTGAGCGAGTTATGACAAAAGAATGACATGCAACTGGCGAGCATTAAGTAAAACTTAATGGGGCATCAATAAAAGCTAACCTACTAACAATTATAAGTATTTACTCTGCATTAAATCCGTAATTTCTGTAGTGGGATCATGTCCACCATGTTATTAACTCTGTATGACGTTGTGAATTTAGCTACCTGCCGGAGAGAACAATGAAGAAAAGTTTGTCCTTTGCCTTACTGCTTTCACTGAGCGCGTTTAGCCACGCTTCTTTTGCTCAGGAAACCTTGCGTTTCGGCGTCGATCCCACGTTCCCGCCGTTTGAATCCAAAGCCAGCGACGGTTCGCTGCAGGGCTTTGATATCGATCTGGGTAACGCCATTTGTGCCCAGGCGAAAGTGAAGTGCCAATGGGTGCAGATTGGTTTTGATGGCAGCATTCCGGCACTGCAGGCGAGAAAGTTTGATGCCATTCTCTCGGCGATGTCGATGACCGAAAAACGTCGCGAGCAGGTGGCCTTCAGCGACATGCTTTATGTCACGCCGAGCGCGTTACTCACACCGGCCAACGCGCCGCTAACCGGAGACATTAACGCGCTGCGTGGCAAAAGAATTGGCGTCGCGCAGGGCACCATTCAGGAAACTTACGCCAAAGCGCAATGGGCAACCAAAGGCGTGAGTGTGGTTTCTTACCCCAATCAGATGGAGATCTATCCGGACTTGGTGGCAGGACGTCTCGACGCCAGCCTGGCAAATGCGGTTTCGGCAGAACAAGGTTTCCTTAACACGCCAGCAGGCAAAGACTACGTCATCAGCGCCACGCTGGTGGATAAAGAAGTGTTGGGCAATGGTGTGGGCATTGGATTGCGTAAAGACGATGCGGCCAATCTGAAGTTGATCAACACCGCGCTGGCTGAACTGCACAGCAACGGCACTTACGATCAACTGGCGAAGAAGTACTTCAAATTTAAGGTCTATCCGTAAAAGTCATATGCACGTAGGGTCGCCATTTATGGCGACCTCGCTCACCAACCGCACCCACACTCATTCAAAAAATCATGCAAAACTTACCTCACTACCCAACTCAACGCGCCCGTTTTCTCGCTGCCGTTAAACGACAAAACGGCGCATTAACGTCTTACGCGCATCCGTTACCCGGTCCGCAAGGAGAGGAACTTTTCACCGATGTGGCGGTGATCGGCGATGCTAAGGCATCCCGGCTGATGCTGGTGATCTCCGGTACGCACGGCGTGGAAGGCTATTACGGCTCCGATTGCCAAATCGCCTGGCTGGATACCTTCAACCTCACGGCGCTGCCCGCTGACACCGCCATCGTGATGCTGCATCTGCTCAATCCGTGGGGCGCAGCGCATTTACGCCGCGTCAATGAAGACAACATCGATCTCAATCGCAACTTCATCGATTTTTCACAGCCCGCACCCGCCAATCCGGATTACGCCGCGTGGCATGGCATTTATCATGGCGATCGCGCCAGCGCCGATAAGCTGTTAACGGAAACGCTCAACAGCGCCGGTTGGCCAGCGGTAAAACGCGTGGTGGAAGCGGGGCAATATGGTGCGGCGGACGGTTTCTTTTACGGCGGCCAACAGCCAAGCTGGTCGTATCGCACGCTGGAAATCATCATCGCCCATCATTTATCGCAGGCCAAAACCATCATCAGTTTCGATTTGCATACCGGCGCGGGCGCATGGGGACATCCGATGCTGCTGTCGATTGCCGAGCAGCGCTTCGCTGCGCATGACTGGGGCAAAGCGATTTACGGCGAATGGTTAACGCTGCTGTTCACCGGCGCGGGACGTGACAGCGAAACCGGCGTGACCGCGACGGCCACCGGCTATGTGTCGCAATTCCTGCTGACCTCGCTTCCGAACACGCAGATTTTGCCGCTGGTGGTGGAGTGCGGTACTTATCCCGGCGAGGAGATGCATCGCCGCGTGCGCGACGATCACTGGCTGCATCTGCAAGGCGATCCAGCCAGTGAAAGCGGGCAGGCGATTAAGCAGGAACTGGTGGAAGGATTCTGGCCCGCCGACGCTGACTGGCGCGCGCTGGTGGTTTTTCGCACCCAGCAGATTTTTGTACGCGGCTGGCGGGCGTTAATCGATTTATAAGCGTCCGTAAAAGGTCATGCGGGCGGTTTCGGACAGCGCAATGCCCGGCTCGGTGTTATACGCCAGCACCGCCAGCATGCGGGTGATATCGCCTTCGGTTGGCGTAACGCGATGCAGCGAATTGCGGCCACGGAACAGCACCAAATCCCCGGCATCAATCGCCAGCGCTTCCACCGGCTGGCGCTGATCCAGCACCGCCGCTACGCCGTCGAAATTCATCTCGCCAGCATCGGCATCGCGCAGATCCTTCACATACTGGAACACGGCACCGGCGCGCGGTTTTTGCACCAGCAGCGTGATGGCGAATGACGAGTTATCAAAATGCCAGCCCAGTTCCTGACCGTCGGGCGCGTAGTGCAGATTGATCGACGACAGCGGATCGGCATAGGGATAGAGCGCCTCTTCACCCAACACATCGCACAGGAAGCTTTTAAACAGTTCATCATTGTAGAGCTGGCGCAGCGGCGAATCGGCGGCAATCACATCATCGGTGATGCAGCCTTTGGTGCTGATGACATCGCGATTGCGCGGATGATCGGCGCTGAAAGCCTCATCTTTCTTCATCAGATAAACGTTGTGTTTGCTGGCGGTGTGATACGCCAAATGGCGCTGCGCCTCACCTTCGGCAATGATGGCTTGCAGCGCGGCGGGCTGCAGAAACTGACGCAAAACTAACGCGCCGTGCTGATTAAGTTGCTCACGGCAGGCGCGACGCCAGTCGGCATCGGCCAGCGGATGCAGATCGAAACGAATCAAGGCAGACATAGTTTCACTTCTCATGTGTTACAGGTGTGTAAAGACTGTAACTCGCTGATATGTTAATACGTAACGATAAAAATTTAACACCTTGCTAAGGAAACCTTAATGCCTGCGCCATCACCGCGTTTGCCCAAAATCAGCGTTATTCAATCGTTCAAAGTGGCGGCGGAACTCGGCAGCCTGGCGAAAGCGGCTGTGCAACTGGCTTTAACGCCCGCTGCGGTGAGCCAGCAAATTCGCCAGTTGGAAGAACAATTAGGCAGCGCGCTGTTTGTGCGCACGCAAAGCGGTGTGATGCTGACGGAGATGGGCAAAGAGTATCTGCGTTATG
This sequence comes from Pantoea sp. CTOTU46764, assembly GCF_031974595.1. Classification (NCBI taxonomy): domain Bacteria; kingdom Pseudomonadati; phylum Pseudomonadota; class Gammaproteobacteria; order Enterobacterales; family Erwiniaceae; genus Pantoea; species Pantoea sp. CTOTU46764. Next base: position 25,438 of record NZ_DALYOQ010000045.1, read on the forward strand.
TCACCGAAGCGTTTGACATTCTGCATCTCGGTCAGCAAAACCTGCGTCATGCGGCATCAACACCGCGTTTAACGCTCTATTCGCTGCCGGCGCTGGCCTCAAAATGGCTGCTGCCGAATATTGCGCAGTGGCGCGAGCAATGTCCTGATATCGATTTAGCGTTGCACGGCACGCATACGCAGGTGGATTTCAACGCCACGCCCGCCGATTTTGTTATCTGTTTCGGCGAAGATCGTTATCCGCAGTTGGATAAGCAGTTGCTGTTCCTGGATGAAGTGTTGCCGGTGGCGAGTCCGGCGCTACTGCAACGTTTTGCTGATCAGGATGTGTTGCAGCATGCGCCGCTGATCCACCTTGACTGGGGCAACGAAGGGCGCTTTTTACCCGACTGGCGCAGCTGGTTTCAGGCGAAGGGCATTGACGAACCTCCACCGCAGCCGTCGTTCAGTTTCAATCTCACCTCGCTGGCGATTGATGCCGCCGTGGCAGGCGCGGGCTTGCTGCTCGGTCAGCGGCGTTTGATTGCCAACGAATTGGCGTGTGGCGATTTAGTCATCGTCGATCCACTTAGCCTGCCGCTCAGCAAACCCTATTTCCTTGCCTGGCCGCAGCGTTCGCTCAGCCAGCCGGGCAGCGACGCGCTGATCCGCTGGCTCACGCAGCTAGCGGGTTAACGTACCCACTCGTAGGGTCGCCATTCATGGCGACCTGGAATAGAAAGGGAGTTCACCAATGATCGCAGATCTCAATTTCTGGCTCACCGCGCTGGTGGTCGGCACCACCATTTTGCTGTGGGCCAGCGCGCGTTTGCCGGAATACGTTACCGCGCTGCTGTTTTTCGCGGCGGCGATGTTGCTACAGCTGGCCCCCGCCAGCAGCGTGTTCAGCGGCTTTGCCTCGTCGGCTTTTTGGCTGGTGCTCAGCGGTTTTGTGCTGGGCGCAGCGATCCGCAAAGTTGGCCTGGCGCAGCGCTGGGCCAACTGGCTGGTGGTGCCGCTCAGCCAAAGCTGGCCGCGCATGATTGCAGGCACCGTGCTGCTGACGTATTTGCTGGCGTTCGTCATGCCCTCAAATATGGGACGCATCGCGCTGTTAATGCCGGTGGTGCTGGCGATGGGCGAACGCGCGGGAATCAAAGCGGGCAGCCGTGGCAGTATTGGCCTGGCGCTGGCGGTGGGATTTGGCACGTTCCAGCTCTCTGCCAGCATTTTGCCCGCCAACGTGCCGAATCTGGTGCTGAGCGGCGCGGCGGAAAGTGCGTATCACCTGCATCTGCAATGGTTGCCGTGGTGGTGGCTGCATATGCCGGTGGTGGGCATCGCTAAAGGATTGTTGTTGATTGCTTGCCTGCTGTTCCTGTTTCGTGCTCAGCCCAAAGCGGTGCAACAACGCGACAGCTTAACTGCGCTCAGCCGCAGCGAGTGGCGCTTGATTGGCCTGCTGGCGGTCACCTTGCTGCTGTGGATGACCGACAGCGTGCACGGCTTACCGGCTGCATGGGTAGGATTGGCCGCCGCCTGCATCTGTTTGCTGCCGCGCGTGGGGTTTATCTCCAGCGAGGACTTCGCCAGCGGGGTGAATTTCCGCACCTGCATCTACATTGCCGGGATTCTCGGCGTCGCCACGCTGGTGGTGGATTCCGGTCTGGGACGGATGATCGCCAACGCGCTGCTGAGCGTATTGCCGCTGCAGGATCATCCCTCTTTTAGCAATTTCGCGGTGCTTAATGCGCTGGTATCGCTGCTAAATTTTGTGCTCACCGCCAACGGCGTGCCGGCGATGGTGACGCCGATGGCGCAAGAGCTGGCGAACGCGTCCGGTTTTCCGCTGCTCACCGTGATCATGTTGCAGGTGTTTGCCTACGCTACGCCGCTGGTGCCGTATCAGGCGTCGCCGGTGGTGGTGGCGATGGGACTCGGCAATGTTCCGGCGAAGGCCGGTTTGCAGCTGTGCGCGCTGATTTTTCTGCTTAGCGTGGTGTTGCTGTTACCGCTGGATTACCTGTGGTTTCGGCTGCTAGGCTATGCCTGATATCTCTGCGTGAGAATGCTTATGCCAGCCAATAACGATTGGGTTGATTTTCGTCGTGACGATGAGACCGGAATTGAAAGCGTCAACGCGCATTTTCGCGGACACGCTTACGATCCGCACGATCACGACGAACTGCTGGTGGGCGTGACGCAGCAAGGTTTACAACGCTTCAACTGCCACCGTTCGCTGCACACCAGCACACCGGGTCGGGCGATTTTGATCGAGCCGGGCGCGGTTCACGATGGACACGCGCCGGACGCCGAGGGTTTCACCTACGTGATGCTTTATCTGCCGCAGAGTTGGGTGGCGGAGATGATGCAGCGTCGCGGATTGGGCGATGTGTCGAATATCGAAGGCGCTTTTCGCCACACATTGACGGACGATGCGCTGTTAGCCAGCGCCATTCAGCAAGCCTGGTTTGCGGTGCATCAGGGCGAAGGGCGGTTGGCGCGCGATCAAAGTCTCGATCACTTGCTTACCATGCTATCGCGCCATCTGGATACCAAACCCAGCGTGCAGCACAGCGAAGCGATGCGTCAGATGCAGCTGCTGCGCGACTATCTGCACGATTTTATGGCGCAGGATATTGGACTGGATGAGCTTTCGCGCCTTTCCGGCATCGATCGTTTCCGCCTGACGCGCCAGTTCAAACAGGCGTTCGGTCAATCGCCGCATGCCTATCTGGTTCGTTTGCGCTTACGCAGCGCACGCACCTTGCTGGCACAGGGCATTGAGCCGGTAAACGTTGCAGCGCAGGTAGGATTTGCCGATCAAAGCCATCTCGGCCGCTGGTTCCAGCGCGCCTATCGCATGACGCCCGCCGCTTATCAACGTCAGTGCACAAACGTTCTATACGCTTCCCCGTCCGCTCTTAGATGATGAGGTTTTCGTTGTCATTGGAGAGTTGTTGCAGATGTTTGATACCAAAATCGCCCTGATCGTACGTGATGATTTAGCCACCTGGCAGCGCCTGAATGTGGTGGCGTTTCTCGCCACTGGCGTAGCGTCCGCCGCGCCCGAGATGATGGGCGAACCCTATGTTGATGCCAAAGCGCGTCACTACGGCAACATGGCGGGCCAGCCGATGCTGGTGTTCGCCGGGGATTTAGCCGGTTTGCAGCGCGCGCATCGTCAGGGATTAGAGCGAGAGTTAACCATTATTCCTTATGTGGAAGCGATGTTCTCCACCGGCCACGACGCGGCGAACCGCGAAGTTTTTATGGCGGAGGATGCCGATAATTTGAATCTGGTCGGCATTGCGCTGCGCGGTCCAAAGAAAGCGGTGGATAAGGCGATCAAGGGATTGGCGTTGCACGGGTAGTGCGGGTTTTCCCTCACCCTAACCCTCTCCCGCATACGGGAGAGGGAACCGAATGTGCAGTTTAGCGGCTAATCATCCCCTCTCCCTCTCGGAGAGGGCCAGGGTGAGGGCGGCGCTAGCAAACAAACCTATCCGCCGCGCTCAGCAACAAATCTTCCCGTCCTCGCAGCGCCAGCAGCTCCAGCCCAATCGGCAAACCCTCATTGCTGAATCCTGCTGGAATGCTGATCGCCGGCGCGCCGGTCACCGCTGAAATTAGCGCGTTGCTGCCTTCCTGCATCTCGCCGTGCTTAACCGGCGCACGACGCACTACTGGATAAGCCAGCAGATTGATTTGCTGTGCCGCGAAAAATTCAGCCAGCTGCTGATACAGATCGCGCTGACGCTGCTGCACCTGCGGATAACCTTCACTCGCCACGCCCGGATGCTGCGCCCGCGTGGTAAACACCGTTTCCAGCTGAGGATGGTAGCGCTTTGACGCCACCACTTCTGCCAGCGTGCGACTCTGTGCCTGCGGTTTATCTTCCAGATATGCCGCCAGCGCGCCGGCAAATTCGTAGCCAATGATATTGGCGTCAGCTGCTAGCGTTTCCAACTGCGGATAACTCACCTCACGTGGCGCGAAATCCGCCAGCGCCGCGCGCACCGCCTGATTAATCTCGTTTTCATCGGCAGCAAACCCTTCCAGCCAGATGCCGATGCGCAGCGGCTCATCGCTTTCGGCAAACTGCTGCCCGCTCAAAATCTCAGATGCTAACCGTAAATCCTCTGCTGAGCGTGCCAGCGGGCCGGGAATATCCTGAGTTGGCGACAGCGGCACGAAGCCGTCGGTGCTGATGGCGCCGCGCGTCATGCGCAGTCCAAACAACGCATTAAACGCCGCCGGAATGCGCACCGATCCAGCGGTATCGCTGCCGATCGCCAGCGGCACATAACCGGCCGCAACCGCCACGGCGGAACCGCTGCTCGATCCGCCCGGCGAGCGGCCTTCAACCCACGCATTGTGGGTAAAACCGCTCAACGACGACGCGCCGGTAATGCCCGCCGCCAGCTCATGCATGGCGGTTTTGCCGATCAGAACCGCGCCTGCCTTTCTTAGTCGGGTCACCAGCGGCGCATCGTCGCTGGCGATAACCTCACGTAGCAGCACCGAACCGGCGCTGGTCGGCCAGCCTTGCACTTCGATATTGTCTTTGATCAGCACCGGAATCCCTTCCAAAGGTCCCGCCACTTCTCCGTGCTGACGACGTGCATCGCTGGCGTCCGCCGCTGCCAGGGCTTGTTCGGCAAACAGCCAGGTAATGGCGTTGTAGCGCGGTTGATCCACCTCGCCAATGCGCTGCAGCGCGTAGGTGGCTAACTGGCGAGCGCTCACCGTGCGCTGCGTCAGCGCCTGCTGTAAATCGTTAATCGACGCGGTGAGATAATCGGCGTATTGCATCAGGTTAAACCTCCAGCGGAATCCATTGCCCGTCGCGCGTGACGCGTCCGCACGAGCTGCCATTAAAGTGGGTGCTGAACCAGATTGCCTGATGTTGTGCGCACCAGTCCACCACGCGTTGCCGCGACGTTGCCGCCAGCGCTTCATCCTCGCAAAACAGTGAGTTCCAGTGTGGATACTGAAACTGGATGGCATTGTGCATCACGTCGCCGGCAAAGATGGCCGATTCACCGGCGCTTTCCAGCACGATTGAGGCATGATCGCCACTGTGACCCGGCGTGGAGAGATAGCGCAGCACGCCCGCAAACAGCGGGGAATCCTGCACGTTGATGGTCTCAAGCTGTCCGCTCTCCATCAGCGGCAGAATGCTATCGCGATAGAGTTCCTGCGCCGCTGGATTCTGCTGGCAATGCGCCAGTTCCCGCGCCGAGCAGATATAGCGTGCATTCGGGAACATCGGCTGCCATTCACCGTCTTGTTGATGGGTGTTCCAGCCAACATGATCGGTATGAATATGTGTCATCAGTACCAGCGTCACTTCTGCCGGATCAACGCCCGCGAGCGCCAGGTTTTCGGCATACGGCGTATTCAACTGATGGAACAACGGTTTGTTATCGCGATTGCGGCCGTTGCCGGTGGCAGTATCGATGATGATGGTGTGTTCGCCGGTTCGCACCACCCAGCTGTAAATCGACATTTCAGCAGGTTGATTGGCTAATTCATCACTCATTTCCGCGCGATGCGGCGTAAACAGCACGCCGATTGGGAAGATGGCGGTTTGTTCGCTCACTTTGGTAATCAGGCAATCGCCGACGCGAGTCATCATGAGGTGCTCCTTATTGCCTGGTTGCAGCGAAGAAGCCTCACTATACTGGCGGCACGATCATTATTTAAATCGATTAAAATTATGCAAAGCATCAACGAAAATGATTTTGCCCGCATCGACCTGAATTTACTGCCTGAGTGCCGCGCCCGTACCAATCAGCATGCCGGATTATGAAGTGTCGCTGCTGTGGCACAACGCGCGCAGCGAAGATGCCGCCAACCACTGGCTAAGGGAGATGCTGCGCGGGTTGATAATGAGTAAGCCGATTGGATAAGGTCGCCATGAATGGCGACCCTACGACAGGGCGGCGGGAATTCCGTAGGGTCGCCATTTATGGCGACCGACATGCAGACCTGCTCGCTTACCACGGCACCTCGCGGCCTAAATAATCCAGATAATGGATTCCGCGCCGTCCGGCGTAACTTTCCATGGTATTCAGCAGATTCGGGATGCTCTCCTCAATGGTCAGGCGCGCTTCCGGGCCGCCCATATCGGTGCGCACCCAGCCGGGTGCCATCAGCAATAATGTGCGTTCGCCGCCACTGCGTGCGGCGAAGCTGCGCATAAACATATTCAGCGCCGCTTTGCTGCCGCGATACACCTCGTAATTACCGTTGGTGTTGTTGGTCAAACTGCCCTGGCCGGATGACATCACGGCGATGGTGCCGCTGGGCGTGACGCAATCCTTGAAGGTCTCGATCACCCGCAGCGGACTTAGCGCGTTGGTCACCATCACGCGGTTAAACTCACTGGTTGAGACATCGGCGATGGTTTCGCGATCGTCATTTTTCACGCCCGCGTTAACAAACAGCATGTCGAACTGGCGATCTGCCAGCCGTGTATACAGCGTTTTGACCTGTTCGGGTTCATTGATATCCACGCTTTCTACCGTAAGTTGTGCGGGGAAGCGATCGGCCAGTTGCTGTAAATTCCCTGTCGAATTTTCACGTCCGGTGGCGACCACCTGATAACCGCGCTGCAGCATGGTTTCCGCCAGTGCCAAACCCAATCCACGCGATGCGCCAATCAGTAAAATGTTCATGTTGTTCTCCTCGGTGTTTGCGATGGATAGAGTGTAGCGCCGGGTGAGGGCAGGCGGAACGCGCAGCATTGACAGTATTAACCTGCGCCAAACGCCTTGTCTCGATGCGTCGAATCGGCGAGGATAAACCGCATGAATGATGCCGATCTCAACCTGTTAATTGCTTTGGATGCGCTGCTGATTGAAGGCAGCGTGATTGGCGCTGCGCGTCGCTTAGGCTTAAGCGAATCGGCGATGAGCCGCACGCTGGGACGCTTACGCGCCACCACCGGCGATGCGCTGTTAGTGCGCGCCGGGCGCCAAATGGTACTGACACCTTATGCCGAAGCGATCCGCGAGCGCACGCATCACACGGTAAGTGAAGCGCGTGCGGTATTAAGCCCTACGGCGCAATCGCTGGATTTGCGTCAGCTGGATCGCTGCTTCACCCTGCGCACCAATGAGGGATTCGTCGAAGCCTTTGGCAGCGCGCTGATCGCTGCCGTGGCTGAACAAGCGCCGCACGTGTGGCTCAGTTTTGTGCCCAAGCCAGAGAAAAGCGCGCGCGATTTGCGCGAAGGCAACATCGATTTGGAGATTGGCGTGCTGGGCAATATGGGCCCGGAGATTCGTTTGCAGGCGCTGTTTCGCGATGACTTTGTCGGCGTGGTGCGCGCCGGACATCCGCTCACGCAGCAGCTGGATATCGCACAGTTCGCCGCTTTTGGTCATATCGTGGCGTCACGGCGCGGTGAGCTGGGTGGGCCGATTCATGATGCGCTGCGGCAGGCCGGATTAACGCGCAAGGTCGCGGCGCTGGTACCGGCATTTTCCAGCGCGGTGGCGCTGGCGCAGGATTCAGATCTTGTCGCCTTAGTGCCGCGTTCGCTGTTTCTGCATCATCCGTTAATCAAAAACAGCAATTCGTTAGCGATGTTTGAATTGCCGTTCGCCACGCCGGAAATGACCGTGTCACAGCTGTGGCATCCGCGACTGGAAAACGACGCCGCGCACCGCTGGCTGCGTGGTGTGGTAAAAGACGTTTGTCAGCCGCCGCGCACCGAACCGCGCCACACCACATCGGCCTGATACAGCAGACTGTCGTGCTGCTGTTCACCTTGCGGCGTGAAGCCGGTTTCCTCCTGCTCGGTTTGTATCAGCCACTTCACTGCATCCTGCGCGAACTGCTCAACCGGCTGGGAAAAGGTGGTGAGATTATAGGAAGACCAGCCAGCCTGCGCGATGTTGTCGTAGCCGATCAAACAGAGATCTTCCGGCACGCGCAGGGCAAAGCGGTGACGCGCTTCATCCATAAAGCCGCAGGCCACCAAATCGGTGACGCAAAACACGCCGTCTGGCCGCTGATGACGCGTCAGCAAGCGGTGCGCCAGGATCTGGCCGCTCTCATACGATGTGGTGCCAAAGCGTTCCACCGTCACGCTCAATCCCGCACGTTCCGCAGTCGCGACAAAGGTGTCTTCACGCTTTTTTAGGCTCGGCGTGCCCGCCAGCGAATTGGCAAACGCCAGATGCTGACAACCGGCGCGCTGAAACGCCATCACCGCCGTTTGTGCAGCGCTCTCTGCATCGAGATTAATGCTAAGCGAACCCGGCAGCGCTTCATCGCGGTTGATCAAAATGATGCGCTGGCCGTGCTTATAACACTGGCGCGTGATGGTGCGATCCGGCATGCCGGAGAGAATGATCGAGGCATCGGCGCGGAAATTAATCGCCTGCTGCAGTGCCGCTGAAACGCTGTTATCCGAGCGATCGGTGTTGATCAGCATCGCCACTTTACCCGCTTCCTGCAAAAACTGCGTCAGCCAGCGCACCAGGCTGGCGCGATAGGGCGTGGCGATTTCCGAGACGATCAGGCAGACAATGCTGCTGCGATTGCTTACCAGTCCACGCGCCAGATGATTGACGTGATAACCCAACTCTTCCGCTGCCTTCATCACTCGTTCACGCGTTGCCGGTGACACGCTGGCGCCCGGCGTAAACGCGCGCGATACCGCCGAGCGCGAAACGCCCGCGCGCTCAGCGACATCCTGCGCACTGACCACCGTTTTCTCATGCTGCATGCTCAACACCTCTTCACAATCTGGCTGCCACTGAGTCTGCCTCAGATTGCAAAGCTGTGCAAACCGCTTTAGATCTCATTTGTTGCATTTTTGTGACATCGCCTAACAATTGCGCAGCGTGGTGTTTGACAGGACATTTCTTGTTCATTACTACTTTGCACACACGTGCAAGAAAAGGTGCCAATGAAGCACCCACCCTACAATCCAGGAGAACACTATGCGAGTCACCTCAATGGCCATCGCGCTATCCCTCTGTTGCACTGCACTGCCGTTTGCCGCGGGCAATCTGAATATGGTTTGCTCCGCCGATGTGGTGGTGTGCGAGCACATGACCAACATCTTCAGCAAGGCGCATCCGGATATCAAAGTCAGTATGGTGCGCCTCTCAGCGGGCGAAGCCTATGCACGTCTGCGCAGCGAAGCACGTAATCCGCGCACCGATATCTGGTGGGCGGGCACCGGCGATCCGCATATGCAGGCGGCGGAAGAGGGGCTGACGCAGCCATACAAATCGCCGCTGCTCGATCAGCAGCAGGATTGGGCGCAGAAGCAGGCGGAAAACTCCAATTACCGTACGGTGGGCATTTACGCCGGCGCGCTCGGCTGGGGCTACAACACCAAACTGCTGGAGTCGAAAAAGCTGAAAGAGCCGAAATGCTGGGCCGATCTGCTGGACCCAAGCTTCAAAGGAGAAATTCAGATAGCCAACCCGAATTCGTCGGGTACCGCCTACAACACGCTGGCGACGCTGGTGCAGATCATGGGTGAGGATAAAGCCTTTGATTACCTGAAAAAACTCAACGCCAATATTTCGCAGTACACCAAATCCGGCTCGGCACCGGTGAAATCGGCGGCGCGCGGTGAAACCACCGTTGGCATCGTGTTTATGCATGATGCGGTGGCGATGGAGGTGGACGGTTTCCCGATCAAGACCGTCGCGCCGTGTGAAGGCACCGGCTATGAGATCGGTTCGATGTCGATTGTCAAAGGGGCACGTAACCTCGCCAACGCCAAAGTCTGGTACGACTGGGCGCTGAGCGCCGAAGCGCAATCGCATATGAAAGAGGCCAAATCCTTCCAGCTACCGTCGAACCGTAATGCGGAGATTTCGCAGTATGCGCCGCGCTTTGAGAACATCAAACTGATCGATTACGACTTCAAGACCTACGGGGATTCGGCCAAACGTAAAGCGTTGCTGGGACGTTGGGACAAAGAGATCGGTGCCAGCGCGCAGTGAGAACGGTGCGGTTTGTGGGAAGGTCGCCATAAATGGCGACCCAACAAAACCTGATGAGTCCCGTAGGGTCGCCATTTATGGCGACCTGGTTAAGCACCGCACAAAAACCCGAATTCGAGGTATGTGATGAATGCAAATAATCGCCGTCTGGCAGGCGCGCTGATCATCGGCGCAGTGGCGTTACTGCTGCTGCCGTGGTTCAGCCTGGAAGCCGGTTTCTTCAGCAGCGGCTGGCTAACCAGCCTGTGGAGCGTCAGCGCCAACGCGCCCGCGCTGTGGCAAGTGGGTGAACATCCGTGGCTGCTTATCGCCATCGCGCTGTTCGTGCTGTGCGCCGGTTGCGGCATCTTGCCGGGCGCGGCGCGCAGCCGTTTGCTGCTGCTGTTCAGCGCGCTTGGCGTGCTGTTCCTCATAATCGAAGGTCACGCCATTGGCTACAGCGGCTGGAGCTGGCTGTGGCTGGAAAATCGCTTCGGCGCGCTCGCATCGGGGCAACCGGCGATGGGCGCGGGTGCGCTGCTATTGCTGACCACTTTCCTGCTGCTGTTCTCCTTTGCGCTGGCCGAACGCGGCGTAATGAAAGGTGATGCCTTTGTGGTGGCGTCGCTGGTGCTGCTCACCGCGCTGGTGAGCATCTTCGTGCTTTATCCGGTGCTGAGCATGTTTGTGGTGTCGGTGCAGGACGTGGACGGCAGCTTCAAGCCGGATGGCTTAATCAGCAACATTCAGGACCCGTCGATCTGGAGCCTGTCCTGTTTGTCGGGCGGCACCTGCGGCACCGCGTGGCGCACCTTGTGGCTGGCGCTGATGACCGCCGCCGGCTCAACGCTGCTGGGTTTAGCGTTTGCCTTAGCCGCCACACGCACGCCGCTGCCGTTTAAGAAAGCGCTGCGCATGTTGACGATTCTGCCGATCATCACGCCACCGTTTGTGATTGGTCTGGCGCTGATCCTGCTGTTTGGCCGCTCCGGCGTGGTGACGGAACATCTGGCGGCGCTGTTTGGCATCGAACCGGGCCGCTGGCTGTATGGCTTAACCGGCATCTGGATCGCGCAGGTTTTATCGTTCACGCCAATTGCGTTTCTGGTGCTGATTGGCGTGGTGGAAGGCGTCAGTCCGTCGCTGGAAGAGGCGTCACAAACGCTGCGCGCCAATCGCTGGCGCACCTTCACGCGCGTCTCGCTGCCGTTGATGGCACCGGGTTTAGCCAATGCTTTTCTGATCAGCTTTATCGAAAGCATGGCCGATTTCGGTAATCCGATGGTGCTGGGCGGCAGTCACGGTGTGCTCTCCACTGAGATCTTCTTCT
>NZ_DALYOQ010000046.1:0-36623 GCF_031974595.1 Pantoea sp. CTOTU46764
TCAGTCGGGGATCATAGCACCCGGAGGAGAATGATCGAGATATAAGGGTCGCCATGTATGGCGACCCTCGTGTGAAACCGCTTAACGCACTCTGATCGCAACAAACGTCATCAGCGCCGCGAAGCCAACAAAAATCACCAGTTCCATAACGCCTCCTAACTAAGAAAATTCTTAGTTAATTGTAGTGTTCCGACGCGTGATGTTTAGACAGTGCGTGCGATTAATCCTAACTTTTGAGAGGAAGATCGTGCTTAAAAGCGAATTTACGCGACCAATCTGCTGTAAATATTTCCGCTTCACGGTCACGCTTTGCTACTCTCAAAAAACGGTTGTCTATTAATCCAGGAGGAGAAACTTGTGACCCATTATGGAAAAGCGCTACTGGTAACGGCCTTATTTGCCCTCAGCGCCTGCCAGTCCGCCAGCAAACCTGACAGCAGCGCTGCTGCCAGCCACGATCCGGAAACCGATCAGTGCGGCGCATCGCAATATCAAAACTACGTTGGTCAGCCATTATCAACGCTCGATAGCAAACGCTTCGCGGTGCCGGTGCGTGCCATTCCGTGGAATTCAGCGGTAACGATGGATTTCAATCTGCGTCGGGTGAATTTCGCGGCAGATCAAAGCGGTAAGATTTCCCGGGTGTACTGCGGATAACACCAAAACGACATTGCATTGTCATCTGGCTGTCACAGCGCCGGGCGAGGATAACTGCGCACTACGGAGATTTCCTCGTCACTCTCGAATATGCAATGCTCGTCTTATTTCTTCCCGCTTCGGCGGGAATTTTTTTATCTTTCGGCCTGTAAGGCTGATAGAGGAGCGATGATGAAAAAGAGTGCAAAACTGCTGCTGTTAACGCTGATGTTAAGCCCGCTGGCGCAGGCATCGAGCGAAGCGGCGTGGCAGCAAAACGACAAGAACATGCAGCAAAGCTGTCTCAAGGCCAGCGGCCTGAAGTCAGTGAAAGTGGTCGGTAAGCCGATCCAGTATGATGACAGCGTGGGCTTTGATGCGCTGCTGCTGGAAGGTCGCTATCCGCAAAAGCACATGAAAAATCAGGTCGGGCGCGAACTCTGCCTGTACCAGCGTCAGAGCGGTAAGGCGTTTGTCAGCGAAGCCGATCATCTGCGTACAGTAAAATAAGGGCGTGGGCCGCTAGTTCTGCGGCCCCGATTCCAGCAGTTTTGCCAGTAAATTGCGATAGCTTTGCAGCTGCTGTTCATCCCCTTCAAATTCCAGCTTATCAATCACGCGCGCAATAATCGCTTTGCTGGTGGCAGGCTGTCCGTCATCCATCAGTTCGCGCATGATCGCCGCCAACATGTCGCTCTCATGCGGTGCATGCCAGGCTGGGCTATTGAAATAGTCGGTAATCGCCCGACTGGCGCTGTTTGGCTGGGTTCTCATAGCTGACCTCCGCAGAGACAACGATGCCCACCGCCGGATAATGGCAGCATGGGGAAATAAAGGTTAATCATGCGGACTGTCCAGAACAGACAGCGCGTCGCCAGTGAAGACTGGTGGTTTTTTAAACATAGATGCGGTGTTGAATAATGTCAGTAACGTGTAGACATATTTTTTCACGTTTGCCTGCAGTCGCGATGCGCTTATCTTGCGGCAGGCATTGTTTCAGCACATAAAGACACTAAAAAACGGCCCTCAGACATGATTTGCTGTGAGCAGAATCACGCTCGACAGTGTAAAACTGCGTTTTTTCGCCCATGCCATGTTTTGCCGTCCGGTAATGTTATGAGATTGTTAGACTGAACCCTCGTTTCATTCTTCTGATGCCCACGCCCATGTTACGCTCCATCGAGTCCTGGAAAGTTAATCTGATATCCGTCTGGTTTGGCTGCTTTTTTACCGGCCTCGCCATCAGTCAGATCATTCCCTTCCTGCCGCTGTACGTTGAAGAGCTCGGGATTCGTGGCGGTAACGCGCTCAGCGTCTGGTCTGGACTCACCTTCAGCGTCACCTTCATTGTCTCTGCCGCCGTCGCGCCGTTGTGGGGCAGCTTGGCCGACCGTAAAGGGCGCAAGCTGATGCTGCTGCGCGCCTCGTTCGGCATGGGCGCGGTGATTCTGCTGCAGGCGTTTGTCACTCAGGCGTGGCAACTGTTGCTGCTGCGCGCGCTGATGGGCCTTACTTCCGGTTATATTCCCAATGCGATGGCGCTGGTGGCGGCGCAGGTACCGCGCGAACGCAGCGGCTGGGCGCTGAGTTGTGTCTCCACCGGGCAGATCAGCGGCGTGATTCTCGGGCCGATGATTGGCGGTTTGCTGGCGGACTGGCTCGGCTTGCGCATGGTGTTTATCGTCACGGCGGTGCTGCTGATGGTGAGCTTCCTCGTCACCCTGTTCCTGATAAAAGAGACCGGTTATACGCCGGTCAGCAAGCAGGACAAGTTGAGCGGGCGCGAAGTGTTTCGCAGCCTCGACAATCCGCGCTTAATGATCTGCCTGTTCTTCACCACCATGGTGATTCAGATGTGCAACGGCTCGGTGAATCCGATCCTGACGCTGTTTGTGCGCGAGCTGGCACCCAATGCGCAGAACATCGCGTTTCTCAGCGGGGTGATTGCCGCGTTGCCGGGCGTATCGGCGCTGATCTCCGCGCCACGGCTGGGTAAACTCGGCGATCGCATTGGTACGCAGCGCATTCTGATCGCCACTATGATTGTGTCGTTGCTGCTGCTGGTGGCAATGTCGTTTGTCACCAGCGCGACGCAGTTGGGCGTGCTGCGTTTCCTGCTGGGATTTGCCGATGGCGCGATGATGCCGGCGGTGCAAACGCTGCTGGTACGGCATTCACGCGATAACGTCACCGGGCGTATTTTCGGCTACAACCAATCGTTTATGTACCTAGGGAATGTGGCGGGACCGCTGCTGGGCGCGGCGGTATCGGCGGCAACCGGCTATCGCTGGGTGTTCTTCGCCACGGCGATGGTGGTGTTGGTCAACGTGATCTTCCTGCGCCGCTTCTATCGTCGCCCGAAAACCACGCTGACTCCCCCTTTGAGCCAGCGTGAAAGTGTGGAAAAACCTACTGACGCAACATCAGCGCGTAGTGCCAGCGCTGCTGAGAAAGCAAAAACTCCGGGCTAACGCTTGGACTCCATGAATCGTCACCGCCGACGCCCATGTGGAAGCCGTCGAGGTGCAGCCAGCAACCCTCTTCTGGCTGCAGTAAGTGGCGATGCGAGGTTTCACGCAGCTGTTCAAGGCTGTAGCGACTGAGCGAGAAGGCGAAGTCGCCGCTGACCTGCAAGCCATTGCTTTGTAACTGACGCGTGCCGCAGCGCAAGCCATTTTCACCGGGGAACACATACGCGGTGCTGAGTGCCGCCAGCGGCAGCTGCCAGCGTGAGAACTGCGCCGCCAGCTGGCGATCCGGATAGTTCTCGTGCGGGCCCAAACCAAGCCAGCTCACCTGCTGCGGTGACTTGACCAGTTGGCCGCGCAGCCCGATGCGTGCCGGCGGCGGCAGACCGGCGGCCTGTTCCACATTGACGCTGATGGACAACTCACCGTTCGCGCTGATTTGATAGCGTTTGTGACTGGTAAAAGCCAGTTGGCCGTTGGCGTGCCATTGATGCCAGGTTTCAATCAGCACGCTGTGTTTCAGGCTATCGACCTGCATATCCACCAACACCGCTTGCAACTCATCGTAACCCGCACGTTTCCAGCGCTCGACCCACGCATTAGGATCAACATTCGCGGCTTCGCTGGTGCCGATATCATTATCAATCGGTGCACGAATAAAGCACTCCTGCAATGGCGTCAGCAGCGTTTCTTCATCATCGACAAACCATTGCACCATCTCGCCGCTGCGGCGCGAGAAGTGCCAGCGCTGCTGCGGCAGCACCACCGCCACCAGATCGTGATTGGCGATCAGTTCCGGCGCGGTAGCACCGTTCTCTACAACGCGCACCGGCAGCGCAGCGGGCAGCGGCCACTGATCCCAGGCAACGCGCGCATCCGCTTCGGACCACGGCGTGGCGTTGACCTGATGCACCGCGAGATTCAGCCATGCGTTGCCCTGCAAATCGTCACTGGCCGGCAGCGTAAACGTCTGGCTGCCTTGTGCGGCGAGTTCGAGCGGCAGTTCTCCGCTGGCGATGGCAACGCCATCCTGCTCAATCGACCAGCGCAGCACTTCGTTATCGCTGCGGCGGAACAGATATTCGCTGCTGACGGTAAAGCGATACGGCTGGTTAGCGTCCCGCTGAAACTGGAAGAACTGCTGCGCGCGCTGGGCTTCAAATAGCGCCGGATGCGGTGAGCGGTCGGCAAAAACCAGCCCGTTCATGCAGAACTGGCGATCGTTCGGCGTATCGCCAAAATCCCCGCCGTAGGCTTGCCAGGCTTCGCCGTTGTCGTCGTAGCGCGTCAGGCTTTGATCAACCCAATCCCAGACGAAGCCGCCCTGCAAGCGCGGGAACTGGCGGAACGCCTGCCAGTATTTTGCGAAACCGCCAAAGCTGTTGCCCATCGCGTGCGCGTATTCGCACAGGATCAGTGGACGCGTTTCGCCCGGCAGACCAATCCACTTTTTCAGCGACCACTTGGGTACCGCCGGGAAAGGCTGATCCTGATCGACGCGCGCGTACATCGGGCAGACGATATCGGTGGCGGCCGTGTTGGCGCCGCCGCCTTCGTACTGCACCGGACGCGTTGGATCGCTGCTTTTCACCCATTGATAGAGCGCATCATGGGTGCTGCCGTGACCGGATTCGTTGCCCAATGACCAGATAATGATGCAGGCATGATTGCGATCGCGCTGCACCATGCGCGTGACGCGCTCGCTGTAGGCGGCGAACCAGCGCGGGTCGTTGGAGAGACGGTTCATCGGCTGCATGCCGTGCGTTTCGATATTAGCTTCATCCACTACATACAAACCGTATTGATCGCACAGGCGATACCACAGCGGATGATTAGGGTAGTGCGCGCAGCGCACGGCGTTGAAGTTGTGGCGCTTCATCAGCTCGATGTCGCGGCGCATGCTGGCTTCATCCACCACCTGACCGTTTTCCGGGTGATGTTCATGGCGGTTCACGCCGCGAATCAGCAGCGGCTTGCCGTTCAGGCACAGTTGCCCTTTTTCAATGCTGACGCGGCGGAAACCAACGTCATACGCTTCGGCTTCGAGCACCTTGCCATTTTCATCCAGCAGCGTCACCACCGCGCGATAGAGATGTGGCGTTTCGGCGCTCCACAGCAGCGGCTGGTTGACCGGCAAGATCAGCAGGGCGCGTTCAGGATAATGTCCGCGCTCGTCGATGATGTCGCTGCCAGGCACCTGTTCCTGCTCGCCAAGGCAGCTGTCGCCGCGCCACAGGCTGACGCGCAAGCGGCATTGTGCGGGCTGACGATCGCCAGCGTGGATTTTGACGCTAACGCGCAGATCGCCGCGCAGGTATTCCGGGCTCAGTGCGGTTTCAATCTGCACATCGGCCAGTTGCGTCTCGGGTTTGTGCAGCAAGCTGACATCGCGGAAGATGCCGCTCATGCGCCACATATCCTGATCTTCCAGATAGCTGCCATCGCTCCAGCGCAGCACCATCACGGCTAAACGGTTCTGGCCGGGCTGCAGCGCGTTGCTGAGGTCAAATTCGGCGGGCAGGCGACTGTCCTGCGAATAGCCGATCCACTGGCCGTTACACCATAGGAAGAAGGCCGAATTCACGCCATCGAAGATAATGCGCGTCTGGCCCTGTTGCAGCCAGTTAGCATCAACTTTAAATGTGAGCGAGTAACATCCAGTAGGATTCTCTTGCGGCACCAAAGGCGGCGTGACCGGAATCGGATACTGAACGTTGGTATAAATCGGCGCGTCAAAACCGTGCAGCTGCCAGTTAGCGGGCACCGGTAGCGCATCGGCGCCGGGCAGATCCTGCAGCAGCCAGCTTTGCGGTACCGCTTCAGGCTGCGTGAAGTAGCTGAAAGTCCATTGGCCATTTAATGACTGGCGCGAAGGCGAAGGGCGATCGTCGCGCGCGCTGGTTTCATCGCGCCAGCTGGCAAACGGCGGATGCGCATCCAGCCGATTAAGGCTGGTGATCACCGGGTTTTCCCAGTCACGACGCGCCAGAATTTCACTCAGGGATACAGCAGATAAGCTCATGATGAGATCTCATTTATTGTAATGCGCTCACATTGCGCGAAATTGCACCGGCTGTAAAGCGTTCGACAGCAATTTTGCGTAGCGCGTTGGCATCAATCGATGCCGCCTGTGTGATGTTTTTGCCGCTTTAGTGCCAGTGAATTGTTAAGCGTGGTGAGCAGAGATGAATAGCGCCGTGTTGCGGAGAATTCTGTATTGTCGCGCCTGATGCGGCCTCATACACTCAGCCCGATTTCACCATTCCGAGGTAATTATGGTCCGTATTATTAAAATCGCCGCAGTTGTGGCACTGGTCACCGCGCTGAGCGGTTGTATTTTCCCCCCTCCGGGCGGCGGCGGTTGGGGCGGCGGTCATGGTGGCGGCGGTCCGGGACGCGGCTTTATGGGGCCTCATTAATACCCGTCATACTTCAAGCTGCAGGTGCGTTGGCTGCGTGCATTCACCTTCAGTCACTTACTAAAGTAAGCTCCTGAGGATGATTGCACTTGCCGCCTTCCTGCAACTCGAATTATTTAGGGTATAGGTTAGCGAAACGTTTCAATAAATCTTTAAACGCCTGGTGAAACGTTTCGCTATTACATATTGAAATCTAGCCGGTTTTTTTATTCTGCCGTTTGGCTGTTTTTTTCTGAAAACCCTTAAAAATCCTTGTTGTTTTATTCAGCGCAATGATAACGTCTGTTTTTCTTCTCTCATTGAGCTTGTCGCATGAAAAACCTGATTGCGGAACTCCTTCTAAAGCTGGCTGAAAAAGAAGAAGAGTCTAAAGAATTAGTGGTACAGGTTGAGGCGTTAGAAATCGTGTTAACCGCGATGCTGCGTAAACTGAATCCCGAACAATTTCACGACATTGAGGCCGCTATTAAATTAGCCATGCCGCCCGTCGCCCCCGCTGCTGAAACGCCCGATACCACCCTGCTGCGTAATTACGTAGAGAAGTTGCTGCATCATCCCCGCGTTTAACGGCTATCGCCTGTTTTTTCAGGTGAATGTCATTATCGATTTCTCGTATTTGCTTATTCCGTGCCATGCTTAGGTGGCAATAATGCTATGGAGAATCCGGTAATGAAATCGTGTCTTTTGGCAATAATGACAGCAGGCTTGCTGATTGCAGGCGGAGCAAGTGCGGCTGAGAAAACTGCACAGCAGGAAAAAATGACCATGTGTAACCAGAGCGCCGGTACACAAAATCTGAAAGGCGATGCGCGTAAAAGCTTTATGAGTGACTGTCTGAAAAAAGACAGCAAAATGGGCAATATGACGCCGCAACAAATGAAGATGAAAACCTGTAATGCTGATGCGGGCGATAAAAAGCTCACCGGCGATGCACGTAAAACGTTTATGAGTTCGTGCCTGAAGAAAAGCTGATTTAATTAACGGTTAGCTCCGTTTTATTAAATCTAATCTGCGTGAAAAGTAATAAGGGTTCATGTTTGGCGTGAACCCTTTTTTATTGCTGTAAGCTGCAGCGCAGTGGTATTCAATTTCACTTATCACGTCAGAGGAAAAACTCATATCAGGATCCTCATCACAAAATTGCGCCGATAACGCTGCCAGGATGTTTTAGTCCTAATCGATGACTAATTATTCTGAACGCCTAATCCCCGCGAAGCCGGACCGTTCGTTGGGCAGCCTTTACCCGTGGAGCCTGCTATGAATGTGCTTGATTATGCTGTGATGGCGCTTTATGTGCTGATGATTGTGGCTATAACCTTATGGGCGATGCGCAAGGTGGGCAGCACGCGTGATTTCTTTGCCGCCGGCGGCAAAATGCCGTGGTGGCTGTCGGGCGTGTCGCATCATATGTCGGGCTACAGCGCGGCGGTGTTTGTCGCCTATGCGGCGGTGGCCTACAACATGGGCATCACCATCTACTTTTGGTGGGCGTTTCCCATCGCTATCGCGGTGTTGATCGGTTCTCGCCTGTTCGCGCCGCGCTGGGCGCGCTTGCGCATCTACATGAACATCGAATCGCCAATGGAATATCTCGCCACGCGCTACAACCTGCCCACGCAAATGGTGCTGGCGTGGAGCGGGGTGCTGCTAAAAACCTTTGACGTCGGCGCAAAGTGGGCGGCGATTGCGGTGATTATTAACGTTTTCACCGGACTCGATCCGCTGATTGGCATCTGTGTTTCCGGCGCGCTGAGTTTGTTTTACACCGTGATGGGCGGATTGTGGGCCGATGCCTGCAACGACTTCGGTCAGTTCGTGGTGCAGTTTGTCGCCGCGATTGTGATGGTGGTCGCCGTGGCGGTGCATCTCGGCGGTTTTGCTGAGCTGTTCACCATCTGGCAGAAGCTGCCGTCAACCCACACGCAGATCATTCAGGAGCCGTACAGCATCGGCTTTATTCTCGCTTATTTTGTCATCTACACGCTGAGCTACAACGGCGGCACCTGGAATCTGGCTCAGCGCTTTATTGCCGCGCCCGCTGGACGCGATGCGCGCAAAGCGGCGCGCCTCTCTGCCGCGCTCTATCTGATCTGGCCGCTGATTCTGTTCTGGCCAATGTGGGCGGCGCCGCTTTTGTTCCCAAATCTCAGCGATCCGTCGCGATCCTATTCGATGATGGCGATGGAATTGCTGCCGAATGGCTTGGTCGGTTTGGTGCTGGTGGCGATGTTTACTCACACGCTGTCGATGACCTCTTCGGATGCCAACGCCATTACTGCCGTGGTGACGCGCGATATCCTGCCCGGCATGCTACCGAAACGCTTTCAGCGCGGTAAAAGCTCGCTGCTGGTGGCGCGGCTCACCGCTTTTCTCTTCATTATCACCACGCTGGTGATTGCCATGAACGCCAGCCACTTCGGCGGCGTGCTGTCGCTGCTGATCATCTGGTTTGGCGGCTTAGTCGGTCCGATCTCCATTCCCATGCTGCTGGGTTTGCTGCCGGCGTTTCGTCGCAGCGGCAGCGCCGCCGCACTGGTGAGTTGGGCGATTGGCGTCGGCACTTTCTTCTGCGTGAAATTTATCTTTACCGATGTCAGCACCGCCACCGTGGTGGCCGCGCCGGTGATGTCTTCACTGGTGCTGTTTGTGGTGATGGGCTGGTTGCGCCGCGCGCCGGTGCGTCCGGAAGTGGATCAGCTGCTCAATGCACTCAATCAGGATCAGGATACGCCCGCCGCACAACGCTGGGCGCAAAAAAGCAACGTCTCTCAGGAGGGATAACATGACGCTACTACAACAGGGAACCCGAGATCGCTTACATATCAAACGTTTTGCCAGCCGCGCAGCATTAGGTGCGGATGCGGCGCAGGATGTGGCTGCGTTTCTGCGTCAACGGCTGAGTGAACAGCTTGTGGTGCGCATGGTGTTTGCCGCCGCGCCCTCGCAAAACGAGTTTCTCGCCGCGCTGGTGGCGGCAAAGGATATCGACTGGTCGCGCATTCACGCCTTCCATATGGATGAGTACATCGGGCTGGATGAGCATGCGCCGCAGCGTTTTAGCCACTTTTTACGCCAGAAACTTTTTGATGTGGTGCAGCCCGGCGAAGTTCATCTGATCCCCTCTTGCGGCGATTCTGCAGAAATTTGTGCGGATTACGCTAAAAAACTTAATGCCGCACCGATTGATGTGGTGTGCCTCGGTATTGGCGAGAACGGCCATTTAGCCTTCAACGATCCGCCAGTGGCCGACTTCAGCGATCCTTGCACTGTGAAAGTAGTGCAACTGGATGATGCCTGCCGCCAGCAGCAGGTCAACGATGGCTGTTTCGCCACTTTCGCTGCGGTGCCGACACATGCCGTGACGCTAACGATTCCCGCATTAATGAGTGGCGCGCGACTGTTCTGCATGGTGCCGGGCGCCACTAAACGCGCGGCGGTGCGGGCAACGCTTGAGGATGCGATCTCCAGCGCCTGTCCGGCGACGTGTCTGCGCCAGCATGCCAACTGCACGCTCTATACCGACAGCGATGCTTGCCCGGAGGTGATGTTTGACTAACCTCATTTTGCGCGGCCGCGATTACCGTACGTTGCAACCGATTGAGCTGGAGATTGAGCACGGCATCATCATCGATGTGCGCGCGCTAAGCGAGCTGGAAGAGGAGATTATCCTCGCACCGGGCTTGGTCGATCTGCAGGTCAACGGCTTTCAGGGCGTCGATTTCAACCACTTTCCCTTCAGCGAAGAGGATGTGCTGCACGCCACGCGCGCGCTGTGGCAGCAGGGCGTCACCAGCTTTCTGCCGACGGTGATCACCGCCATGCCGGAGGAGATTGCGCAGGCGATGCAGCGACTCGCCAGCGCCTGCCAGCATCATCCTGACGTGGCGCGCGCCGTACCCGGTTTTCATCTGGAAGGACCGTTTTTGTCGCCTGAAGATGGGCCGCGCGGTGCGCATCCGCGTGAAGCGATTCGCGCACCGGATATCGCGCTGTTCGACAGCTGGCAGCACGCAGCGCAGCAGCATATTCGCCTATTGACGCTGTCACCGGAATGGCCGCACAGCGATGCGCTGATCAAGCATTGTGTGGCGCAGCAGGTGCGCGTCGCCATTGGGCACACTTCCGCCACGCCACAGCAAATTCATGCGGCGGTTGACGCGGGTGCCACGCTCTCCACCCATCTCGGCAACGGCGCGCATCTGCAACTGCCGCGCCACCCCAATTACATCTGGCAGCAGCTGGCTGAAGATGCGCTGACGGCTACCTTGATTGCCGATGGCGATCACCTGCCGGCGGACGTGCTGAAAGTGTTCCTGCGTGCCAAAGGCGAGCAGGCGCTGCTGGTCAGTGACGTCACTTCTTTTGCTGGGCAGCCGCCGGGCATCTATGACACGGCGATTGGTGGCCGCGTGCAGCTCAGCGCCAGCGGACGCCTGAGCATCGCCGATGCACCGCAACTGCTGGCGGGATCGGCGCGGGGTTTACTTGATGGCGTGAATTTCCTGTTGCGTCAGCAATTGGCGACGCTGGCGCAGGCAATCGAGATGGCTTCCATACGACCGGCCCGCCAGCTCAATCTGCCGCAGCAGCAAGGTTTAGCCTGCGGCGCACCCGCCGATGTGTTGCTGCTTGCTGCTCAGCCGGATGGCAGCGTGGCATTACGCAGTTGTGTGAAGCAAGGCGCTGCAGTGTGGAGTGAAAACGCAGATTATCTTTAGCCATTAAACAACGACTTACCTCTCGCTGCGCTTTGTTGTTGCGGACAAATCACCATGCTTTGCCAGGCTTACTCTTTGTAGGGATTTGCTGTTTACATCAAAAACCAGAAGAAAGGAGGCCTAACGTGAGCTATCAAACTGTCGTAGAACTCAAGTCGCTGGCGCAGCGCAAACCCACCAAATTTACCGTCGGCGACACCGATGTGGTGTTAATTCGTGATGATGAAATTGTGCAGGCGTTTCAGGCCAAATGTCCGCACGCCGGTGCGCCGTTAGAGCAGGGCGCGGTGTGTGGCGACAAGCTGATCTGTCCGTGGCACAAAGCGGTATTTCAGCTGCAGGATGGGCAGATGTGCGAGCCGCTGGCGCTGGCCAATCTCAAGCGTTATCCGGTGCGCATCGAACAAGGCAAAGTGCTGGTTAGCCCGCAGGCGATGTCGGCCGCCAGTGCGCCTTCTGCACAAGACGAGACGCCGGTTTGCGTGATTCTGGGTTCTGGCGCGGCGGGCAGCGCGGCGATCTGGACGCTACGCGATGCAGGTTTTAGCGGGCACATCGTGCTGATTGAGCGGGAATCGGCTGCGCCTTACGATCGCACCGCGCTGAGCAAATTTGTGCCGTCAGGCAAAATGGCGATTGAAGACGTACCGAAGCTGCTGAAGCAGGATGTGCTGGGCACGGTGGAGCGGATTCAAGGCGATGTCGAGCAGCTCAAAGCGCTTGAGCAAACGCTGATCCTCAAAGGCGGCCAGCAGGTGAAGTTTGACCAACTGCTGATTGCCAGCGGTAGCGTGCCGCAAGCGCTGGATATACCGGGTAAAGATCTCAACGGCGTGCATCTGCTGCGCTCGCTTAATCAGGCCGATGAACTACTCAAAGAGGTCGATAAAACTGAGCAGCTGGTGATTATCGGCAACAGCTTTATTGGCATGGAGATGGCGGGATCGCTGCGTAATCGTGATGTTGATGTCACGGTGATTGCGCGCCATCCGCTGCCGTTTGCTCAACAGTTTGGCGAAGAGATTGGCCGCCATTTTTACGATCTGCATCGCAGTAACGGCGTGAAGTTTGTCGAAGGCGATCCGGTGGCGCTGGAAGGCGAGGGCAAAGTAAATGCCGTGCGCCTGAAGAGTGGCAAAAAAGTCGATGCCAGTGTGGTGCTGTTTGGTACAGGCGTGGTGCCGGCGACAACATTCATCCACGATCTGCCGCTGGAAGAGGATGGCAGTTTGCTCACCGACAGCCAGCTGCGCGTAGCCGATAACATCTGGGTGGCCGGCGATATCGCCAGTTATCCGTCGGTGCAGGGCCCACAACGTATTGAGCACTATCGCGTGGCGCATCAGCAAGGGCGCATTGCGGCGCTGAATATGTTAGGAAAACAGATTCTGTATGACCGCGTGCCGTTCTTCTGGACCGCGCATTACGGGACGCGTTATGAGTATTTGGGGCATGCGGAAGAGTGGGATGATTACCGGCTGCTGGGATCGCTGCAGAATAAGCAGTTTATCGCTTTCTATTGTCAGGAAGGGATGATTGCGGCGGTGTGTTCTGCCGGGCTGTATACGCTGACGGCAGCGCTGGTGCAGGAGATGCAGCAGCCCATGACGCTGGCGCAGGGTATTGCGTTATATGAGGCGTACTCTGCGGCCTGATGCCCTCACCCCGGCCCTCTCCCACAGGGAGAGGGAGACGCACGATCAATTCCTTCTCCCGCTTGGGAGATGCTGCCATATGCTCTATTGGTACCCCCTCCCGCTTGCGGGAGAGGGTTAGGGTGAGGGGCAAGCCGCACCGATCACTGCTTACTCAACGCCTCTGACTTCGCCATACACTGCTGCATCGCGTTCATCACCGCCGCACGGAAGCCTTTCTCTTCCAGCACTTTCACCGCTTCAATGGTGGTGCCGCCTGGCGAGCACACCATATCCTTCAGCTCGCCCGGATGCTTGCCGGTTTCCAGCACCATCTGCGCCGAGCCTTTGACCGCCTGCGCCGCGAACTGATACGCCAGCGCACGCGGCATGCCGCCGAGCACCGCGGCATCGGCCATCGCTTCGATAAACATAAACACATACGCTGGCGCGGAACCGCTGACGCCGACCACCGCGTGAATCAGGTATTCATTCACCACCGCCGCTTTGCCGAAGCTTTCGAAAATGCCCACCACTTCATCCACTTCATGCGCTTCCACCAGCACGTTTGGCGTCACGGAGGTCATGCCTTCGTTCACCAGCGAGGGCGTGTTGGGCATCACGCGGATGATTTTGCGATCGTGGCCGAGCACCGACGCCAGAGAATCCAGCGTTACGCCGGCCGCAATCGAGACCACCAGCACATCTTTCTTCAGCTGGCCGGCAAGATCTTTCAGCACTTTGAGAATCACATTGGGTTTCACCGCGCCAAACAGGATATCCACTTCGCGCGCCAGACTTTCCACACTCTCTGCGGCGGTAACGCCATATTGCTGCGCCATCGCCTGATTGGTGGCGGGCTTGCGGTCAAATACCCAGATATTGGCGGGGGCGATCTGCCCGCTGTTGACCAGTCCGCTAATAATGGCTTTCGCCATATTGCCGCAGCCGACAAACCCGATTTTCTTCTCCAGCATCGCTTTATCCTCTAAGTGGTTCATTTTCTGTGGGGGTAAGCTTACGTCAGCAGGGATTAATAACAAGGCGGGCGGCCAGCAAAAACAGTTGCGATTCTGCCGCAGCACGGCAAGATCAGCCTCATTGCCGGTTAAGAAGGATTCATCATGTCGATTTGGGTTGATGCGGATGCCTGTCCCAATGTCATCAAAGAAGTGCTGTACCGCGCGGCCGAGCGCGCCAAAATTACCGTGACCTTTGTCGCCAACCAGCCGCTGCGCGTGCCGCCGTCGCCGTGGCTGAAAACGCTGCAGGTCGCAACGGGGTTCGACGTGGCGGATAACGAGATTGTGAAACGGGTGCAGCCCGGCGAGTTGGTGATCACCGGCGATATTCCGCTGGCGGCGGAAGTGCTGGAGAAGGGCGCTGCGGCGTTGAATCCGCGCGGAGAACGTTACTCGACAGATACCATTCGTCAGCGCTTAACCATGCGTGACTTCATGGAGACGATGCGCGCCAGCGGAATTCAGAGTGGCGGACCATCGACCTTAAGCCAACGCGACCGCCAACTGTTTGCTAACGAACTCGATAAGTGGTTACGTCAGCGCTAATCAGACGAAGCTGTCATCGTCATCGTAGTCGCCGCCAAAATCGCCGAAATCATTGTTATCCGCAACGTTGTTATCCCAACCCGAATTATCGTTGTTGAGGAACGCGTTGTTGCTGTCGTTGCCGTTAAAGGTATCGAGGCTGTTATCCACCTGCGGCAACGCCGGTTCGTTGATGATGTTAACGATCTCTTCCGGCTGTGAATGGTGGAACATGCTGGTCAGCATATCCGCCATCACCACGCCGCCCGCCACGCCAACGGCCGTTTGCAACGCGCCGCCGAGGAAGCCAGTGCCGCGTGCCGCCGGTGCGGCATATTGCTGCTGTGGTGGTGGCGCATACTGCTGTTGCGGCTGCGGCGGTGGATTCCCCCACGCTGGTTGCTGTTGCGCTGCCGGGCGCGATCCGCCGCCAAACAGGCTGGAGAGAAAGCCGCCGCTGCTCTGCTGCGGAGCCTGTTGCTGCTGCGCCTGCGCCAGACGATTTTCCAGATCCGTAACCTGCGCGTTGAGTTTTTTCAACGCCGCTTCCTGAATCAGGATCGCCTGCGACATGTAGTAAGGCGCGCCAGGCTGATTTTGTAAATGCTGTTTGATTAACTGCTCTGCGCCAGCATCACGCGGGCCGCTTTGCGTCTCAGCCTGTTTCAGTCGGCTGAACAGATTTTCAATGAGTTGTTGTTCTTCGCTTTGCATGGGGAACCCTCCTTTAAGGTATGCCTCATATATGAGGGCGCGACTTGAGAAAGTAAATCAGCGGCCTGGTAAGGAAATGTTGGCCGCTGTTACATTTGGCCCGATGCACGATTCATGCATTGTTTTTCGCTGGTTTTTCAAACGGCTAGCTTAAGATGTGACTGAAATACGCGTAAATCGTGCCTCGCGGGTGGCTGATAAAATAAAATCCAGGTATTATGCGACGCATTATTGACCTGATGACGTTGCCCGCGCGGCACATTACGGCGGAGGATGAGCCCGGATGTCATTACCCATCTATCTGATCGGCGCACGCGGTTGCGGTAAAACCACTGTTGGCAAGGCGCTGTCACAAGCGCTGGGCTATGCCTTTAACGATACCGATCACTATCTGCAACTCACTACGCAACGCAGCGTGGCGGAGATTGTGGCGTCTGAAGGGTGGGATAGTTTCCGCGCCCGCGAAACGGAATCGCTGCGTGCGGTCACCGTGCCGAATACGGTCATCGCTACCGGCGGCGGCATGGTGCTGGCTGAAGTGAATTGTCGCTTTATGCGCGAACACGGTCAGGTGATTTGGCTGAATGCGCCCTCGGAAGTGCTGGCCGATCGTCTGGAACATCAGCCGGAAGCAGCGCAGCGTCCTACATTAACCGGCCGCCCGATTGCCGAAGAGATGGGCGATATCCTGCGTGAGCGTGCCCATCTGTATCGTCAAACCGCGCATCATGAAGTCAACGCGATGCAATCGCCCGATCGCGTGGTTGAGCACATTCTGCAATCGCTATCACTGGCGCGCGCCAGCTAAATACTCAGATTTCTCTCTGTTTTTTTGCAGCGATCCTCCGTTGTCTATACTTAGCGTTAGGCAGAGGATCACCGCTGTCTGTGGACA
Organism: Pantoea sp. CTOTU46764; assembly: GCF_031974595.1. Classification (NCBI taxonomy): domain Bacteria; kingdom Pseudomonadati; phylum Pseudomonadota; class Gammaproteobacteria; order Enterobacterales; family Erwiniaceae; genus Pantoea; species Pantoea sp. CTOTU46764. The sequence goes on from NZ_DALYOQ010000046.1 coordinate 16,032, forward strand.
ACTGATAGAAGAGGGAAAACGATGCCAACTAAACCACCCTATCCGCGCGTCGCGCGTATTGTCGCCGTTGAAAAAGGTTCGGCGGATCAAACCGTCACCTGGTATGAATTACGCGCCGACCATCCCAAACCCGATACGTTAATTAGCGAACATAAATCTGAATCTGAAGCTTTGGACGCAAAAGAGCGTTATGAAGATGCTGGTAAAGATTGATATCGAAAAAGATTAATGTCGGCTGGCAAGGATGCCAGCACTCAATTTGTTATTTTCCGTCGCTAAATGCTTTTTTAATTCCTGCGAAATATCGTTCATCCGCCAATTAAACTGCACGCCTTCCTGCTGAATATTTAACTCGCCTGATATCGTCATCTGATTCCCTATTTAAACCTTATTTTATGCTGCCTTAAATTCCCTCAGAAACGTCCGGCTTAAAATTTGCGCTTGACCGCAAAAGCGCAGCGCTTTATTTTCTGGTTATTGATAGAGGAACTCAGTTCCATATAGTGAAACCGACACCATGACCACACTCGAAAATGCCTCCGCCGTACTGAAGCTGTTTCAGCGATTTGGCGTGACGCAGGGCCATCCCGGCTTAACCTTTACCGAGGTGGTGGATGCGTTGGGGTTGCCGAAAAGTACGGTATCGCGCCTGCTGGCAACCATGGAAAGTGAAGGCTTACTTGAGCGTGACACCGAAAGCCGCTGCTTCCAGATTGGTCGTGTGCTGCTGTCGGTGGCAGGTCACTATCTGTCGACACCGCTGGTGGATAGCGCGTCGGCGCCGATGGCGCGTCTGGCCGCCAGCAGCGGCTGCATGGGCTATATCTCGGTGCTGGATGGCGATGATGTGCTGGTGATGCGCATGTATCACGGCCGTTTCTTCACCCAACTGGTGACGCCGCCGGGCACGCGCGTTTCATTAACCGGCACCTCGACCGGACGCGTGCTGCTGGCGCAGCTCAGTGATGAAGAAGTCCGCGATCGTTTTGCCAGCAACTGGCAGGCGGCTTCGATGAATTCGCCGCTGAGCGTGGATGCCTTATGCCAGGAGTTAGCTGTGATTCGCCAGCAAGGCTGGGCACTGGCGCGCAATGAGACGCTGCCAGGCATCAGCTCGTTAGCGGTTGCGGTAACCAATAAACATCGCGGTGAAAGTGCCGCGCTTTGTCTCTCGTTTTTATCGCAAGAAGCGGCGCCCGGTTATCCGGAGATGCTGCTCAGCGAACTACGCGCAACGGCTGCACTGATGGCCGAAAAGTACGGCGCATAATCCTGTCTGAACAGGAAACCCTATTTTAAGTTTTGAAGGCGTTTATTCGCGCCACACCAGGGAAATAGCAGGTCTTCGGACCTGCTTATTTCAATAATCAGGGAACGATTAATATAAAAACGTTGATGTCCCGCGTGTCGGGCGCTGCGAATTAACGCGTTTTCTACAGGGTGAAAATACGGGGATCTTATGCGTCAAAATAATCCAATAAAAAGTGTTGGCGTTGCCTTAATGCTGGTTCTGCTGTCCGTTGCAGGCGCCATCATTGGGGTTCAGCTTATTACCACTATTGGGGTAACACCCAATACCTCTATTATCGGCGCGCTGTTTGCCATGTTGCTGGCGCGTATTCCACTGCAATGGTTTCGTCGCTATCGCTCCATTGAAGTCCAAAACCTTGCGCAAACCGCCATCTCTTCTGCCACCTTTGGTGCCGCCAACAGCCTGTTGATGCCCATCGCGGTGCCGTGGGCGCTGGGCGAGCCGCAGCTGGTGCTGCCGCTGTTTGTCGGCGTCAGCGCGGCGATGCTGCTCGATGCTTATTTACTCTATCGCCTGTTTGATACGCGCGTCTTCCCGGCCAGCAATGCCTGGCCGCCGGGTGTGGCAGCAGCCGAAGCGATCAAAGCCGGTGATAAAGGCGGTCGTCAGGCATGGTTGCTGGTGGTGGGCATTGTTGGCGGCATCGTCGGTTCGATGCTGAAGATCCCCATGTCGGCATTTGGTACCGCGTTTATCGGCAATATCTGGGCGCTGAGCATGCTCGGTATTGGTTTCCTGCTGCGTGCTTATGCGCAACCGGTTGCTGGTATCGATATCAACGCGCTCTATATTCCGCACGGCGTGATGGTCGGTGCCGGTTTGGTGGCGTTGATTCAGGTGGTGCAGGTGATTCGCAGCCGCCGCAATGATCAGGTCAACGTCAGCCGTAGCGACAGCGAAGTGAAACGGTCGCTGGGTTTCGGCACCGTCGGTTACATCGTTATCTCTACGCTGCTGGCGCTGGCGGGCGGCTTGTGGAGCCAGATGGGCCTGCCGATGCTGGTGCTGTTTATCCTCTACGCCGCCTTTGCTGCTTTCGTGCATGAACTGATTGTTGGTATCGCCGCGATGCACTCCGGTTGGTTCCCGGCCTTTGCGGTGGCGCTGATTACTTTGATTCTCGGCATTCTGCTCGGCTTCCCGCCGCTGGCGTTGTGCCTGCTGTGCGGCTTTACTGCCGCCACCGGTCCGGCGTTTGCCGATATGGGTTATGACCTGAAAGCCGGCTTTATCCTGCGCGGCAACGGTGCCGATGTGCAGCAAGAGCTGTGGGGCCGCCGCATTCAGCTGATCGCCGCGATGATCGCCTTTGTGATCTGTATTCCCGTGGTGTGGTACGCGCACACGATTTTCTTTGCCGAGAATCTGCTGCCGCCGGTGGCGCGCGTCTATGCCAAAACCATTCAGGCCGGAGCCGAGCCGGGTATTGCTGGAAATCTGCTGATGTGGGCGATTCCGGGCGCCATCATTCAGTTGATCGGCGGACCGAAGCGTCAGCTTGGTGTGTTGCTGGCGACCGGTTTATTGATCAACAACGCCGCTGCGGGTTGGGCGGTGATGGTGGGCATCGCGCTGCGCATTATCATCCTGCGCGTGTGGGGCGAGCGTGGACGTTCACCGATGGAGGTGATGGCCGCTGGATTTATCGCGGGCGACGCGCTCTACAGCTTCTTCCATTCACTTTTTGCCAGCGGCACTAAAAAATAATCCAGGGAATTTATTATGAGTTTACAGCAGACACTGCAGGTCTTTGAGTTACTCGATAGCGCCTACATTGATGGCCAACAGGTGGTTGATCTGTTCGCGTGCTATCCGGGCGTCACCGCCAGCACGAAACGCGTCAGCGGGCCCAAAGGGCGGACCGATTTCGTCCGCATCGACATTCCCGGCGCGCAGGGCAAAAGCAACGGCGGCAACGCACCAACGCTGGGCATCATTGGGCGTCTCGGCGGTATCGGTGCGCGTCCAACGCGTATTGGGATGGTGTCAGACGCCGATGGCGCAGTCGCGGCGGTGAGCAGTGCGCTGAAGCTGGCGCAGATGCAAACCAAAGGCGACGTGCTGGCCGGTGATGTGATCATCACGACCCACATCTGCCCGGATGCGCCAACCCGTCCGCACGAACCGGTCGATTTCATGGATTCGCCGTGCGACGACATCACCATGAATGACAACGAAGTGATTCCGGGCGTCGATGCGATTCTGTCGATCGATACCACCAAAGGTAACCGCATTCTCAATCACAAAGGCTACGCGCTGTCGCCGACGGTGAAAGAGGGTTACATCCTGCGCGTGTCAGAAGATCTGCTGCGCATCATGGAGATGACCAGCGGCAAACCGGCGGTCACCTTCCCGATCACCACGCAGGACATCACGCCATACGGCAACGGGGTTTATCACCTCAACAGTATTTTGCAGCCTTCCACCGCGACGGATGTGCCGGTGGTCGGCGTGGCGATCTGCGCCGAATCGGTGGTGCCGGGCTGCGGCACCGGCGCGAGCCACGAAGTGGATATCGCCTTAGCGGTGAAGTTTGCGGTGGAAGTGGCGAAAGAGTTCGGGCGTGAAACCTGTCACTTCTACGACGCGCAAGAGTACGCTCTGCTGCTCTCTTTGTATGGTAGTCTCAGCCATCTGCGCAACCGGAAAGCCTGATGATGACTATCTCCCTGGTCACACTGACGATTGGTCAATCACCGCGCAGCGACATTCTGCCGTTGCTGCTGGAACATCTGCCTGCCGATCAGGTGTCGCATGCCGGTTTACTCGACGGTTTGACGCTGACCGACGTCGAGCAGCAGTATGCGCCCGCGCCGGGCGAAAAGGTGCTGGTGTCGCGCATGATCAGCGGCGAGCAGGTGCGCCTGTCGGGACCCAAAGTGGAGCAGGGACTGCAACGTAAGATCAACGCGCTGGAAGAGCAGGGCTACGACACCATTCTGCTGCTGTGCACCGGCGAATTTGGCACGCTGAAAACGCAATCTGCCTTGCTGCTGGAGCCAGATCGCATCATCCCGCCGCTGGTGCGCGCGATTGTGCAACAACATAAAGTTGGCATTGTGGTGCCGGTGACAGAGCAGATTGCCGAACAGGCCAACAAGTGGCGCAATCTGGATACGCCGCCGTGCTTTGCCGTCGCCAGCCCGTATCTGGCGGAGCAGGCCGATTTGGTGGAAGCGGGATTGTCGCTGCAGGAGCAGGGCGCGGATGTGGTGGTACTGGATTGCATCGGCTATCACCAGAAGCACCGTGATTTCCTGCAGAAAATGCTGGGCATTCCGGTCCTGCTGTCGAACGTGCTGGTCGCCAAGCTGGCGGCAGAATTGATCGTCTAATGCGGAGAGATCACAAGTTGCGATCTGTGGCGCTAATTCGCGTGACAGATCAGCGAGTTCCTTAGTAATCTGCCAGTCACGATAATGTGCTGTGAGGAAGTAATATGCTCAATACAAGTGAGTATTTCGACGGAAAAGTGAAATCCATTGGTTTCGACAGCGTGACCATTGGCCGTGCCAGCGTTGGCGTGATGGCGGAAGGTGAATACACCTTCGGCACCAACCAACCGGAAGAGATGACGGTAGTAAGCGGCGCGCTGAAAGTGCTGCTGCCGGGTGAAACCGAGTGGAAATGGTACGAAGCTGGCGCCGTGTTCAGCGTGCCAGGCCAGAGCGAATTCCATCTGCAGGTGGCCGAGCCTTCGTCTTATCTGTGCCGCTACCTCTAAACTCAACCTGTAGAACATCTTAAACCTGCGACTTCTGTTTGAAGCGCAGGTTTTTTATTGCTCACCCTACGAAAATCCATGCAGGTTTGTCGTAGGGTCGCCATTCATGACGACCAGGTTCGAGGGGGATTAACGCTTCGCTTCGCCGCCCAACGCTTCTACTAAATTGCTGATCAACGCAGCCAGTTCGCTGGTCATCAGAAGGAAATCGGCATCGAAACGCTGGGCGAAATCATCGCGGTCGATGTCATCATTCTGCTCACGCAGCGTGTCGCTAAACTTCAAACGCTTCACTGAAGCATCATCGGCGATGACGAACTGAATGCGTTCCTGCCAGTCGAGCGCCAGTTTGGTGACCACTTTACCGGCTTCAATGTGCGTGGCGATCTCGTCAGAAATCAGATCCTGCTTCTTGCAGCGGATCACGCCGCCATCTTCCAGCATCGCTTTCAGCTCAGCTTCATCCATCAGGGCAAAACCGGCTGGCAGTTCACCTGAGCGCACCCATTCGGTCAGCGTCAGCTCGATCGGATTCTCCAGCGTTAACGGAACTACCGGCAGCGAACCGAGGCTTTTACGCAACAGCGCCAGCGTATCTTCGGCCTTCTTGGCGCTGGCGCAATCGACGATGATCAGGTTGTTAACGGTGTCGATCCACATATACGTCTGGCTGAAACGGCTAAACGCGCGCGGCAGCAGGCTGTGCAGCACTTCATCTTTCAGCGAGTCTTTCTCAGTCTTCTTCAGCTTGCGGCTCTGTTCCGCTTCCAGCTTGTCGATTTTGGCTTCCAGCGCCTGCTTCACCACCGGCGACGGCAGAATTTTCTGCTCGGTGCGCGCGCAAATCACCATCTGACCGTTGATTTCATGCGTCAGCGCTTCACTGCGGTTGCCCATCGGTGAGACCCAGCCGGTTTTCGCCATATCCTGACTGCCGCACGGCGAAAAGGTGAAGGCGTCGAGCTGCTTTTCCAGATCGTCTGCGGACAGCGGAATGTCACGATTCAGACGATAAACCATCATATTTTTAAACCACAACATCGGAATTCCTTACCGTGGGTGCGATCGGGCGCACAAGTCTCAAAGTCAGCGCGCATGATAGCGAAACATCGGATTGGTTTCATTGCCTTTCCCGATTCAGCCTTCTACTGTATTTGTCACCAGAACGAATAATGAGGAATAAATCGTGCGCATCGGGATTGATTTAGGCGGTACCAAAATTGAAGTGATTGCACTGTCTGATCAGGGTCAGGAGCTGTTTCGTCATCGCGTTAACACGCCGCGTGACGACTACGCTGCCACGGTTCAGGCGATTGTCGATTTAGTGCTGCTGGCAGAGGAGAAAACCGGGCAGCAGGGCACGGTCGGCATCGGTATTCCCGGCACGATTTCGCCCTATACGCAGCGGGTGAAAAACGCCAACTCCACCTGGCTGAACGGTCAGCCGCTGGATAAGGATTTAGCGCAGGCGCTGAATCGTGACGTGCGCATTGCCAATGACGCGAATTGTCTGGCGGTTTCCGAAGCGGTAGATGGCGCGGGCGCGGGTCAGCCGCTGGTGTTTGCGGTGATTATCGGCACCGGATCGGGCGCGGGCGTAGCGATTGGCGGTGAGTCGCGCATTGGTGGTAACGGCAATGCCGGTGAGTGGGGCCACAATCCGCTGCCGTGGATGGACGAAGATGAACTGCGCCATCGCGCGGAAGTGCCCTGTTATTGTGGCTTGCAGGGCTGTATTGAGACCTTTGTATCGGGTACCGGTTTTGCAATCGATTATCAGCGTCTGAGCGGTAAAGCGCTGAAAGGCGCGGAGATCATCAAGCTGATTGAGCAGCAGGATCCGGTGGCGGAGCTGGCGATGAATCGCTACGAAATGCGTCTGGCGAAATCGCTGGCGCAGGTAGTGAATCTGCTGGATCCCGATGTGATTGTGCTGGGCGGCGGCATGAGTAATAACGATCGCCTGTATCAAACCGTGCCGGCGCTGATGAAGCAGTGGGTGTTTGGCCGCGAGTGTGAAACACCGGTGCTAAAGGCGGTGCACGGGGATTCGAGCGGCGTGCGTGGGGCAGCGTGGTTGTGGCCGGTTGAGGTGTAGTTTGGGGCTCGCTGTCCCCCTCCTCGGTTTGTGCCTGCTGTCCCCCTCCTCGGTCCTCCCCCATAAATGGGGGAGGAAGATGCTGCCACATGTCAGTGATGAAGCTGCATGTGGCGGCGTCTCCTTCCCCCGTTTACGGGGGAAGGCCGGGATGGGGGACAGCCAGCACTAACCCACTTACTCACCCACTAACATCGAATCCTGCGGTGCGTTATCGCGCTGGGCTTTGGTCGCCAGGAAGTAGACATATCCCACCGCCATAATCGCCACAAACAGGCCGCCAATCACCGGGTTAAACCACAGCATTGCCACCAGACACACCAGCGACAGCACCAGCGCAATGCCGGGCACAATTGGGTAGCCCGGCGCACGGAAGCTGCGTTCCATCTCTGGCGCAGTGCGGCGCAGTTTAAACAGGCTCAGCATACTCATCAGATACATCACAATCGCGCCGAATACCGCCATGGTGATCATCGCGGCGGTCAGCGTCATGCCTTGCAGATTGATAAAGCCATCGCTGTAGATGGCAGCGATACCAATCAAACCCCCGGCGATAATCGCGCGGTGCGGCGTCTGGAAGCGCGACAGCTTGGCTAAACTCTGTGGCAGATAACCGGCGCGGGCGAGGGCGAAGAACTGGCGCGAATAGCCAAGAATAATGCCGTGGAAGCTGGCAATCAGCCCAAACAGACCAATCCACACTAGCATGTGCATCCAGTTGGAGTTTTCACCAACAATCATCTTCATTGCCTGCGGCAGCGGATCGTTGATGTCCGACAGCTTGCGCCAGTCGCCAGCGCCACCGGCCAGCAGCATCACGCCAATCGCTAGCACCACCAGCGTCAGAATACCGGTGATGTAGGCTTTGGGAATGGTGCGCTTCGGATCTTTGGCCTCTTCGGCCGCCATCGCCGCGCCCTCAATCGCCAGGAAGAACCAAATGGCGAACGGAATCGCGGCGAAGATACCCGACATCGCCGGCATGCCGAAGTGATCGCTGCCCGCCCAGCCGTTCGCGGCAAAGTTGGCGATGCTGAAGCCTGGCGACACCACGCCCATAAACACCAGCAGCTCCAGAACCGCCAGCACCGTGACCACCAATTCGAACATCGCCGCCAATTTAACGCCGAGAATGTTCAGCGTCATGAAGACGATATAGGCGCCGACTGCGGCGGTTTTCGGATTGAGATCGGGATATTGCACGTTGAGGTAAGCGCCAATCGCCATGGCAATCGCCGGCGGTGCGAATACGAACTCAATCAGCGTGGCGAGGCCCGCGATCAAGCCGCCGGTTTCACCGAACGCGCGGCGGCTGTAGGCAAATGGGCCGCCGGCATGCGGAATCGCGGTGGTCAGTTCGGTGAAGCTGAAAATAAAACAGGTATACATGGTGGCGATCATCGCGGTGGTGATGAGAAATCCCAGCGTGCCCGCCACGCCCCAGCCGTAACTCCAGCCAAAATATTCACCAGAAATCACCAGTCCAACTGCAATGCCCCACAAATGCAGGGTGCCCAGCGTGGGTTTGAGCTTATTCGTCATCGTCTTTTCCCCGTCGTCATTGTTGGTGCGGCAGCTTCACCGCGCTTTTTTATCTTTGCGCTACAGTGAAGTGATAATGCCGCTGGCTGGCGCGGGAAAACTTGACGCGGGCGCAGTGAGTTTTGTCCTCCACGGTCAACTCTGAGGCAAGAAAAGTGCCAGATGCACGCTGCGGTCAACTTTGGGTTGTCTGCGGTCAAGCAGTCAGGACGACGTCATCCCATGCTGATACCACTTGCTTGATGCTGGAGATTGATGAATGAGTGCCGAACAGTCCGATACCTTAACTGATACTGAAATCACCCTGCTGGCTCATCAGGCGCTGGCCCGTTATCCCGCGGCACTGCGCGGCGAACTGAAGCTGCTGTGCCGGTCGGAAAATGCCACCTTCCTGTTGCAGGCGGCGGGCAAACGCTATGCGCTGCGTCTGCATCGTCCTAACTATCACAGCAAAGCGGACATTCAGAGCGAGCTGCTGTGGCTGGATGCGCTGCGTGACATTGGCATCATGGTGCCGCAGGCGATCCCGGCCAGCGAGGGTGAGACCGTGCTGACGCTGCCGATGGCAAACGGCGCCGAGCGCTATGCCGTGTTGTTCCACTGGATTGAGGGTGACATGCCCACCACCGATGTCGATCCCAAAGCGTTTCAGCAGCTTGGTCACATCACCGCGCGCTTGCACCAGCACAGCCGCAGCTGGCAGAAACCGGCCGGTTTCCAGCGCATCATCTGGGATCATCACACCATGGTTAGCGATCATAGCCATTGGGGACGCTGGCAGGATGCGCCGAACCTCAATCCGGCCGATCACGGCATCGTTGCCGAAGCGGTGGCGCGCGTCGGGCAAGAGCTACAAGGCTTCGGCAAAGGGGCGGATCGTTATGGTTTGATCCACGCCGATCTGCGTCTGACCAATCTGCTGCTGCATAAAGGTGAAACGCGGGTGATCGACTTTGATGACTGCGGGCTCGGCTGGTATCTGCACGATCTGGCGGCGGCGATCAGTTTCGTTGAGCATCATCCGCGCGCCGCCGAATGGGTGGATAACTGGATCCTCGGTTACGAAAAAGTGGCGCACATCAGTGATGACGAGATGGCGCTGGTGCCGACGCTGCTGATCCAGCGTCGCATTCAGATGACCGCGTGGATGGGATCGCACGCGGAAACGGAAATGGCGCTGAGTCTCGGGCCGCGCTGGGCCGATCACTCGGTGCGCCTCTGCCGACGTTATCTGGAAACCAATCAGCTGCCGGTCGGCGTCTGATGCACCAGCAGTGAGCAGCTTTGCGCTGTTGCGGCGCAATTGAGGTCGCCATAAATGGCGACCCTACGACGAAATCCGCAAATCACTCGCCTGGTACGAAAATTGCTGGAATCCTCCACCTGTTTCACATGCGCCACACGCAGAGGTTCCGATGCAATCACTCATCACACCCACTGAAGCCTTCAGCGCTTTGTCCGTCAGCGCCAGCAACCGCGGCGTGTTGGCAGCGGCCGCCACCGGACTGAGCGGGTTTATCACTGACAAAGGCGGCGATGTCGATCGCATCTTTGGCATCAGCGGCATTAACTCCGAACTGCTGGCGAGCCCCACGCTGAGCCTGGGTTTGGTGAACTACTGCCGCGTGATGGAAGAAGCGGCGCGTCATTCCGGTTTTGATAACTTCGGTTTGCATTACGGCAAGCAGTTCAAACCGCAGTCATTAGGCTTGATTGGGTATATCGGCCTCTGTTCGCCGACGTTGGAGCAGGCGCTGCACAACGTGGTGAATGCCTTTCCATGGCATCAGCACGACACGCTGACGCGGCTGGTGGACAAAGGCGAGTGCTGGCGACTCGATTATCAGGTGCGCCACGGCGCGATCCTGTCACGACGTCAGGATGCGGAGCTAACGCTCGGCATGTTCCTCAACTTGATCCGTCACGTCGCCGGCAAAAACTGGGCGCCGCGCGAAGTGCATTTCGAACATCCGCGTCCGGAGCAGTGGCACGAGCACTGCAAAGTGTTTGATGCGCCGGTGTGGTTTGACCAACCGTTTAATTCGTTGTTGATCCCGAAACGCGATCTGCTGCGCAGCATGCCGGAACAGGATCCGATGCTGCTGATGGTGATGCAGGATGCCATCCGCCGCCTGAACAGCTCTGCCAGCCTGCAGAGCGTGGTGGAACAGGCGCGATCGCAGGTGAATTTGTCACTGATGCAGGGTGAACCGGTGCTGGAAGAGATTGCCGAAAAAATGGGCTTGTCGAGCTGGTCGCTGCAACGGCGGCTGCGCGAAGAGGGCATCAGTTTTACCGCGCTGGTGGACAAAGTGCGCTGCGAGATGGCGACACATTATCTGCAACAGAAGCAGCTGCCGATTTCAGAAATGGCGCTGCTGCTTGGTTATTCCGAAGTCAGCGCCTTTTCCCGCGCCTTCCGCCGCTGGTTTGGCATCAGCCCGCGCCAGTGGCGTCAGGATGGCTCGGCGTCGCCGGGGCAAAACCGAACCACGCTGGCTGGTTAACCTCTGGCGGCGGCGGTAAATCTTTGCTTTGTCCAATCAACTGCCACGCGCGCAGGCACAGCGTTTCGTCGCCTTGCGTCTGCGTCACCGCGTAGCGCCCGCTGTTTTGCCACTCGAGCCGCACCAGACATTGCTGACCGGCATAACGCCGCGCATCGCGGAAATGCTGGTTGAGCTGATGCTGCATCTCATCAGCCCACTTGCAGGATGCGCTGCCCGGCGCACTCTGCGGCTGGCACAGGTTGACGATGCTATCCTGTTGCTTTGGCTGAGAATGCTGACAAGCGCTAAGCGCCACCACAATCATTAACCCGCCCAATAATCCCGCCATTCGATTAATTAAATTCATTAATGTGCCTGTGTTTTCACTAAAGATCCTTCCCCTCACTGCCGACAGTCTACAGACCGACTCAACCAATGCTATGGCATTACTCTGACTGTCGGCAGAACCAGAATTTGCCGCAGCCTCGCGGCTTTATCCCCTTTTGATTCATGGATTAGAAATGCAGAAAAAATATGCCCTTGCGGCACTCTCCTTGTTAAGCGCCACGCTGCTCAGCGGCTGCGCAACCGAATCGTCACGCGCGATTGAAGCACCACAGGTGCGTGCGGCCAGCCAGCCCGCCTATCAGGGCGTGCGCAGCCCGATTGCGGTTGGCCAGTTTGATAACCGTTCCTCGTACATGAACGGCATCTTCTCTGATGGCGTTGATCGTCTTGGCAATCAGTCGAAAACCATTTTGGTCACCCACCTGCAGCAGACCAATCGCTTCAACGTGCTGGATCGCAGCAACCTGAAAGAGTTGCAGCAGGAAGCGGGCTTTAAGAAGAGCGAACAGAACATCAAAGGTGCGACTTACATCATCACCGGCGATATCACTGAATTTGGCCGCAAAGAAGTGGGCGATCAGCAGCTGTGGGGTATTTTGGGACGCGGTAAGAGCCAGGTCGCCTATGCCAAAGTCAACCTGAATGTAGTTGATGTCACCACCTCAGAAGTGGTGTACAGCGCGCAGGGTGCGGGTGAATACCAGCTTTCAGCGCGTGAAATCATTGGTTTCGGCGGCACCACCAGCTATGACTCAACCCTCAACGGTAAAGTGATGGATCTGGCGATTCGTGAAGCGGTTGATCACTTAGTAGATGGCATTAACAGCGGCGCATGGCGTCCGGCGAAATAAGGATATTGAGCATGAAAATGTTGCAACTGAGTGCGGCGCTGATCGCTGCGGGCATGCTGGCAGGCTGTGCGCCAAAAGGGCCGGAACCGATCTATTACTGGGGCGATTACCAGCAGCAGATTTACAGCTACTACAAAAAAGATAGCGATCCGCAGAAGCAGATTGAAGCACTGAACCTGGATATTGAAAAAGCTAAATCGGTCAACAAACCGGTCGCGCCGGGCCTGCACGCGCAGCTCGGTTTGCTGTACGCCAAAACCGGAGATACCGATAAAGCCTTCGGCCAGTTTGCCACCGAGAAACAGTTGTTCCCGGAATCGGCGCCATACATGGACTTTCTGATGAAGAAAAAACAAGGAGTTGCTCAGTGAAAAAGCTGATTGTTTCTTTAGGCGTGCTCGCCGCGCTGCTGTTGACCGGCTGCGCGCAAAAAAAAACGTACGACTACAGCGCCTTCCGCGCCAGCAAACCGGCCTCGATTCTGGTGCTGCCTGCGGATAACCGCGCGCCGGATGTGAATGCGGCGAACAGCTTCACCTCGCTGGTAACGCGTCCGCTGGCGGAAGCGGGCTATTACGTGTTCCCTGTGGCGGTAGTGGATGAAACCTTCCAGCAGAACGGATTGACCAATGGCCATGAAATTCAGGCTGTCAGCCCGCAGCGTCTGCATGACATCTTCCACGCCGACAGCGCGCTGTATATTTCGGTGACCGATTACGGCAGCAGCTATCAGGTGATCCAGAGCGTAACCAAAGTGTCGGCGACGGCGCGTCTGGTGGATTTGCGCAGCGGTAAAGAGCTGTGGCAAGGCATTGCCACAGCCAGCGATGCGGAAGATGGCAATAACAATAACGGTGGCATTATTGGCATGTTGGTGTCAGCGGCAATCAAGCAGATCGCCAGCAATGTGTCGGATAAAGCACACACCATCGCCGGGGTGACCAGCGCCCGTCTGCTGGCGCAGAACGAGCAGGGCGGCTTGCTGGTCGGCCCGCGTTATAAGTTGGCGACAGTGAGATAAAAAACCGGTGCCCGCCTAAGCATCGTAGGGTCGCCATTCATGGCGACCTGATTTATTCCCCTGGCAACTCCAGCTTGCTGTAACCCAGCCCATTCATCTTGCGGACGCGGATCTGCACCGGAATACGCTCTTTCATCGCTTCCACATGGCTGATCACGCCGATGGTTTTGCCGCTGGCGTTCAGGGCGTCGAGCGCATCCAGCGCGGTGTCCAGCGTCTCGGCATCCAGCGTGCCGAAGCCTTCGTCGAGGAACAGCGATTCGATGCGCGTTTTATGACTCACCAAATCCGACAGCGCTAACGCCAGCGCCAGGCTGACGAGGAAACTCTCGCCGCCCGACAGCGTGCGCGTATCGCGCGTGGCGTCGGCCTGCCAGGTATCCACTACTTCCAGCTCCAGCTCTTCACTGATGCGGCGTTGCAACAGATAGCGACCGTGCAGGCGATCGAGCTGACGGTTCGCCAGCCACACCAGATGATCGAGTGTCAGGCCTTGTGCGAAGCGGCGGAATTTATCGCCTTTGGCCGAACCTACCAGATCGTTCAGGCGGCCCAACTGCGCCAGCTCTACTTCATCCGTAGCGATTTGCGTCAGCAACGATTGTTGCTGTAAACGCTGTTGTGCATCGCTGTGCAACTGCTGCTGCGCTTCGCCCTGTTGACGGGCGTTGTCACGCAACGTCACGCGCAGCTGTTCCAGCTGTTGCTGAATCGTGGCGGCGACTTCATCGCTGAGATCGGCCGGGCGCTGCTGCTGATGCGCGGTGCAGCGCTGCGTGAGCTGCTCGCTGAGGGTGAGTTGCTGCTGGCGCTGCTGATCGAGCACCTGTAACTGTTGGCGCAGTTCATGCACCTCGCGCTCATCCAGCAGGGCGGCACGCAGCGCCGTTTCATCGGCAAAATCACTCTGCTGCAGCGCGGCGAGGAAGGCGCTTTCGGCTGCGGCAGCGCGTTCACGCAAGGTGTGTTGCTGCGCGGCGATTTGCTCGCACTGGCCATTCAGACTGTGCAGCGAGCTTTGCGCCTGCTGCCACTGCTGTAGCTGCTGCGCCAGCGCCTGTTCACAATGTTGCAGCGCGGCGTGCTGCTGCTGTCGAGCTTCTGCTACGAGACGATCGCCAAACAGCTGCTGACGCTGTTCTTGTTGTTGCTGGCGCTGCTGTTGCAGCGCGCTGAGCGTCTGCTGCAGCTCATCCAGCCGCTGCTGTTCACGCGCCAGATTCTGCTGCAGGCTGCTGCGCTCGCTTTCGGCTTTTGCCAGCTGCGGCTGCAACTCGCCGTGTAAGCGCTCATTTTCCTGCCATGCGCTCCAGCGCTGCTGTAGCCTGTGGAGCCAGCTTTCCCGCTCAGCCGCGTCTGGCAAACTGAGCTGATGCTGCGCTAACTGTTGTTCAAGCTGCTGCGCCAGTTGCTGCATGGCGCTGCGCTCGCGGGTCTCACGCTGGCTGATTTCATCCAGCGTCTGCTGCGTGCTAACGATCTGCTGAAGCGCCAGTTGCTGTTGATTTTGATGCTGCTGCCACAGCTGCTGCTGTTGCAGATGCGCATCCTTCGCCTGCTGCAGCGCACGCGCGGCATTTTCTCGCGTCTGGAGCTGCTGCAGCTGAGTTTGTTCCTGTGCATCCTGCTGCTGTTGCCATTGCGTAAAGTCGTCCTGTTGCTCCAGCGTGCAGGTAAGTGCCAGCTCACCGCTCAGCGCTTGCCATTGGGTGTTCACCGTCGCCAGCTGCTGGTCGTAATCAGCGATTTCCTGCTGCAACGCCTGCTGCTGTTGCAGCGACAGCTTCTGCTGCTCACCTTTGGTGGTGCCGGACTCTTTCAGCTGTGCCACGCGCGTTTCCAGCTCAGTTAAACGCTGCTGATTGGCGCCGGGTTCAAGCTGTTGATATTGCGCGATTGCCGGATGCTGACACGAGCCGCACAGCGGGCAGGGCTGATCCGGCTGCAATTTGGCGCGCTCGTCGGCCAGCTGGGCGATGGTGCGCTCCAGCTCGCAGATTTTGCGCACATCGAGCAGCGCCTGATGTTCCCGTTTGTACTCGTCGCGCAGCGCCTGTAACGCCTGTTCAGCTTCCTGATGCTGCTGCTGAAGCTGCATCAGTTTTTGCTGACGCTGCAAGCGCTGCGGCTGCAGCGCGCGCCACTGCGCGGCGAGCAGGCTGAGCTGCTGGCGTGCGGCACGTTGCGTTTGATGCTGCGCCAGGGCGTCGCGCAGGCTGGCGCTGGTGATCTCGGCCTCAAGCGAAGTCAGTGCTTGCTCCGCTTGCAGACGCTGCTGCGCTGCCTGCGCTTCGGCTTGCTGTAACGGTTGCGCCGCCTTTTCACGCTGAGCCTGCGCCTGCTGATGCTGCTCCAGCTGGCTGCGCTGCTGTTGCTGCTGTGCGATGAGCTGCGTCAATGTCTGCTCGCGCTCATCCAGCCGGACAATCTCCGCCTGCCAGCGCGTCAGTTCTGCGCCCCAATCGGCGACGGCGGCTTCTCGGGGGCGGAATTCCTGCTGCTGCACTAGCTGCTGTTGTAAACGTTCACTTACCTGCTGTTGCTGGCTCAACGCGGTTTGGCTGGTTTGCAGCGCCTGTTGCTGCTGCAGATGCAGCCGTTGCTGTTCATCCCGTTGCTGCGAGAGGGTGGTAATACGTTGATCGAGCGGGATAACCTGCTCGGTCAGCAGCGTTTCGAGCTGCTGCTGTTGCTGTAACGCCTGCTCGCGCGCCTGCTGCGCGGCCTGATAATGGCTTTCGCCCTGTTGCAACGCGGTTTTGGCCTGCTGCTGTTGCGCCTGCAGCTGCTGCGATTGCTGTTCCAGCGTGCGGAGATCGCCTTGAAGCTGTTCGCGCTGCTGTAGCTTCTCGCGCAGTTTTTCTGCCGGTTCGGCCCGCGCCAGCCGCTGACGATCGCCATCCGCCTGCTGCCACGCCTGTTGCGCGGCAAGCAGCGTCTGTTCGGCCTGTTGCTGTTCCTGCATCAGCTGTTGCTGCTGCACCAGCCATTGTTGCTGATGCTGCGCCAGCGTGAGCTGTTCGCTCAGCGATTTCTCCTGCACGGCGAGTTCTGCCAGCTGCTGCGTCAGCTCTGCGCGGCGCGCTTCATCGAGCAGCGACATGCCACCGGCGCGGGCGCGCAGCGTATCCAGCTCGCTGCGTGCGCTACGCCAGCGTTCGTAGATCTGCACGGAAATTTGTCCGTAGATCTCGGTGCCGGTCAGCTCTTCCAGCAATTCGGCGCGTTCGCCGGGTTTGGCATTGAGGAAGGCGGCAAACTGGCCTTGCGACAACATCATTGAGCGGGTAAAACGGGCGAAATCGAGTCCCGACAGGGTTTCAATCGCTTTCAGCTTGTCGCCGACTTTATCAGCGATGATCTGATTATCCGCCACGCGCGCCAGTTCGACGCGCGGCGCCTGCAACTTACCGTCGGCCTGGCCGCGCGCGCGGTTCTGACTCCAGAAGGCGCGCCAGGCTTCGCCTTTGATCTCAAACTCCACTTCTGCCAGACACTCGGCGGTGTCGCGCGTGATCAGCTCATTCTGGGTTTGCGACAGCGTGCCGAGGCGCGGCGTTTGGTGATAGAGCGCCAGACAAATCGCATCGAGTAAGGTGGTTTTGCCCGCGCCGGTGGCGCCGGTAATGGCAAACAATCCGTTGCTGGCAAAGGGCTCACGGCGGAAATCGATAAACCATTCGCCGCGCAGCGCATTGAGGTTCTTAAAACGTAACGTCAAAATTTTCATGCGGATGGATTCTCCAGCGCGGCAAGCTGGGTGCGGAACAGCTGCGTTAACTGCTCGGCCTGTTCAGCATCCAGCTGATCTTCCTGCGCCAGTCGGCGGGCGAAGACTTCTTCCACTTTTAATTCACTCAGGGTTTCGTTCTCCAGCCGTTCGAGGCTGCGCTGCCGCTGTTCGCGGCTGCGGCGCACCAGCAGCACTTCGACCGGCAGATTTTCGGTCAGCGCTTCAATGCGACGTTGCAGATCGCTGAGGTATTCCTGGGTGGTGATCTCAATATCCAGCCAGGTCGGCAGCTCGCTGGTGCTCTCGCTGAACTGCGCCAGCTGATGTTCAATCTCCGCCATCGAGCCTTTCAGCATCTGCATCGGCTGGAAGTGCGGAATGATCAGCGGCGTCACGTCCTTAAGCTTGTCGGAAAACTCCAGCAGGAAGACGCTTTTCTCGCGACCAAGCTCATCAAAACTGAGTGGAATTGGTGAGCCGCTGTAACGAATATGTTCGCTGTTGGCGATGCGCTGGGCGCGATGGATGTGACCAAGCGCGATGTAATCCGCTGGCGGAAACGCCTGCGCCGGGAAGGCATCCAGCGTGCCGATATAGATGTCGCGCACCGAATCGCTTTTAGTGACGCCAACGGTGGTGAGATGGCCGGTGGCGATGATCGGCAGCGCGCTGTTTATTGACTGCGCGGCGGCGAAACAGCGCTGATAATGCTGCTCGATCGCCTCCAGCAGCGAGATCTGTTTTTCGCGACCGGATTGGCCAGCCTGGCTGCGCAGAATGTCGCGCGGACGCAGAAAAGGAATGGCGCACAGCAGCGCACCCGGCACGCCATCGCGCTGCTTCAGGGTTAACACCTGTTGTTCTCCCTGCGGCGTGGCGCTGGTGATCACCTGCGTATTCAGGCAGGCCAGCAGCTCGCGTGATTCATTCAGCGTCGCCACCGAATCGTGATTGCCCGCCAGCACCACCAATTGACAGCCGCTTGGCTGCAGCGCCACCACAAAACGGTTAAACATTTCACGCGCGTAGCTCGGCGGCGAACCGGTATCAAACAGATCACCCGCGATAATCAGCGCATCCACCTGATGCTGCACAATCTGATCCAGCAGCCAGTCGAGAAACGCCTGATGTTCCCGCGCGCGACTTTTGCTGTAAAAGAACTGACCGAGATGCCAGTCAGCGGTGTGAATGATGCGCATGTTTGCTCCGTGCTCTGTTTAGCGAAGGCGAATTATAACCACTTAAGATCACAAAGAAAAAAAGCAGATTTTTATTGTGACATTTCTGTTTTTTATCTATCTATCTTAGGGCGGCTTTTTCATAAAAGTGTCACAAAACTGACGCATAATGGCGCCGCAAATCCCCGTGACACGTTGTCACACTAGCAGGAGTTACAATGGCTAAGCGCATTTTGGTTGTGGAAGACGAAGCTCCCATCCGTGAAATGTTATGTTTCGTGCTGGAACAGAATGATTACCAGCCTATTGAGGCGGAAGATTATGACAGCGCGATTAGTAAGCTGATCGAACCCTGGCCTGATTTAATTCTGCTGGACTGGATGTTGCCCGGCGGCAGCGGAATTCAGTTTATTAAGCATTTGAAGCGTGAAGCCATGACGCGTGACATCCCGGTGATGATGCTGACGGCGCGTGGTGAAGAAGAGGATCGCGTGCGCGGTCTGGAAGTGGGCGCGGATGATTACATCACCAAGCCATTCTCACCCAAAGAGCTGATGGCGCGTATTAAAGCGGTGATGCGCCGTATTTCACCGATGGCGGTGGAAGAGGTGATTGAGATGCAGGGCCTGAGCCTTGATCCATCCTCACATCGCGTGATGTCGGAAACCACGCCGCTGGAGATGGGGCCGACCGAATACAAACTGCTGCACTTCTTTATGACGCACCCGGAACGCGTGTACAGCCGCGAACAGCTGCTGAACCACGTTTGGGGCACCAATGTGTATGTCGAAGATCGCACCGTCGATGTGCATATTCGCCGTTTACGTAAAGCGCTGGAATTGACCGGCCACGATCGCATGGTTCAAACCGTTCGCGGAACAGGGTATCGTTTCTCTGCCCGCTACTAAACGTAAACGGAGTTTTTACCGTGCTGGAACGACTCTCCTGGAAGAGATTGTTGACCGAGCTGGCGCTGGTCTGTTTACCTGCGCTGGTGTTGGGTCTGTTGTTCGGATATCTGCCGTGGTTACTGCTGATTGCGGTGACCGGCGTGATGTTCTGGCACTTCAGCAATCTGATGCGTCTGTCGCACTGGTTGTGGGTCGATCGTTCAATGACGCCGCCCACCGGACGCGGCAGCTGGGAACCGCTGTTTTATGGCCTCTATCAGATGCAGTTGCGCAACCGGCGTCGCCGCCGCGAGCTGGGCAATCTGATCAAACGTTTCCGCAGCGGTGCCGAATCGCTGCCGGATGCGGTGGTGCTGACCACCGAAGAGGGCACCATTTTCTGGTGCAACGGCTTGGCGCAGCAGCATCTTGGTTTGCGCTGGCCGGAAGATAACGGCCAGAACATCCTCAATTTACTGCGTTATCCTGAATTCTCCCGCTATATCCGCCAGCGCAAGTTCGATACGCCGTTGACGCAGATCCTTAATAATCAGCATCATATGGAATTCCGCGTGATGCCTTACAGCGAAGGTCAGTGGCTGATGGTGGCGCGTGATGTCACCCAGATGCACCAGCTGGAAGGTGCGCGACGTAACTTCTTTGCCAACGTCAGTCATGAACTGCGTACGCCGTTAACGGTGTTGCAGGGCTATCTGGAAATGATGGACGACGCGGTGATGAACGAGCGCACGCGCAGCAAGGCGTTGCACACTATGCAAGAGCAGACGCGCCGTATGGACAGCCTGGTGAAGCAGTTGCTGACCTTGTCGCGTATCGAAGCGGCGCCAGCCATCGATCTGAAAGAGACGGTGGATGTGCCGGGCATGCTGCTGCTGTTGCAGCGTGAAGCGGAAACGCTGAGTCAGGGACGTCACACCATCCATTTCCATACCGACCCGCACCTGAAAGTGTTCGGCAACGATGAGCAGCTGCGTAGCGCTATTTCCAATCTGGTCTATAACGCGGTGAATCACACGCCGGATGGCACACGCATCGACATCAGCTGGTTGCGTACCAAACAAGGCGCGCAGTTTAAGGTGTGCGATGACGGGCCGGGCATCAGCGAACAGCATCTGCCGCGCCTTACAGAACGCTTCTACCGCGTGGACAAAGCGCGTTCACGCGCCACCGGCGGCAGCGGGTTGGGGCTGGCAATCGTGAAGCACGCGCTGGGCCATCATAATGCGCGGCTCGAGATCACCAGCGTGCCGCATCAGGAAACCTGTTTCAGCTTCCTGCTGCCGCCACGCTTGATTGTGGCTAGCGCGCTGCAAGAACGTGTTAACTAAGGTCGTAGATACCGTCTTGCCAGTTATCTGGCAAGACATATTTCGGCGTCGAACGGG
>NZ_DALYOQ010000047.1:0-31943 GCF_031974595.1 Pantoea sp. CTOTU46764
AACGCTGGTGCACAGCGGCGTCGCCACGACTGCCGATGTACCGGAATACCTCAACGCGCTTGGCACGGTGATCCCCAATGCCAGCGTCACCGTCACCAGCCGCGTCGCCGGTCAGCTGGAAAAGGTGTTCTTCACCGAAGGACAGAAAGTCAGCGCCGGACAGCTGCTGGCGCAGATCGATCCGCGCAGCTATCAAGCCACGCTGGCGCAGTATCAGGGCGATCTCAATCAGAATCAGGCGTTGCTGAAAAGCGCGCAGTTAACGCTGGTGCGCTATCAGAAACTGGCGGCGCAGGATTCGCTATCACGCCAGGATCTTGATACGCAAACTGCCACCGTCGGCCAGTACAAAGGCGCGGTCGCCGCCGATGAAGCGCAGATCGCCAGCGCCAAACTGGATATCGACTACGCGCGCATCACTTCGCCGATCAGCGGACGCGTCGGTTTGCGCCTGGTCGATCCCGGCAATATGGTGCAAACCACCGATACCACCGGCATCGTGGTAGTGACGCAGATGCAGCCCGCCGCCGTGACCTTTAGCGTGCCGCAGGGCAACATTCCGCAGCTGACCAACGCGCTGCGCGGCGGGCAAAGTCTGCCCGCCACCGCCTTTGATCAGGACAACAGCCGCGCGCTGGCGCAGGGCGAGGTGAAGTTCATCAGCAACCAGATCGATACCGCGACCGGCACCATTGAGCTGAAAGCCACCTTCCCAAATGAAGACGAATCGCTGTTCGCTAACCAGTTCGTCAATCTGCGGCTGCAAACCAACATCCTGAAAAATGTCACGGTGATCCCGGCGCAGGCGCTGCAGCTGAGCAGCGACGGCAGCTTCGTGTTTGTCATCAACCAAGACAACACCGTGACGCGCAAAGCGGTCACCACCGGGCCAACGTTTGGTGAAGATCAGCAGGCGATCCTCAAAGGGGTGGAACCGGGCGATCGCCTGGTGACCGAAGGCATCGATCGCCTGACCAACGGCAGCAAAGTGCAGCTGGCGGATGAGAGTAAAACCACCGCGACCGCCGAGGCCAAATGAATCCGTCTCGCCTGTTTATCCAGCGTCCGGTCGCCACCATTTTGCTGATGGTCGGCGTGCTGATCGCCGGGATCTTCTCCTACCGTTTTCTCTCCACCTCGGCGCTGCCGCAGGTGGATTACCCGACTATTCAGGTCACCACGCTCTATCCCGGTGCCAGCCCGGATGTGATGGCGTCGTCCGTCACCTCGCCGCTGGAGCGCCAGCTCGGTCAAATGGCCGGTTTGAGTCAGATGACGTCGACCAGTTCAAGCGGATCGTCGATCGTCACGCTGAAGTTCAGCCTCGATCTGTCGCTGGATGTCGCCGAGCAGGAAGTGCAGGCGGCGATCAACGCTGCCAATAATTTGCTGCCGAGCGATCTGCCCAATCCGCCGACCTACAAAAAGGTCAATCCGGCCGATACGGCGGTGATTACGCTGGCGGTCAGTTCCGACACGCTGCCGCTGACGCAGGTGCAGGATCTGGTGAACACGCGCGTGGCGCTCAAGCTGTCGCAGATTAACGGCGTCGGCATGGTGACGCTGGCGGGCGGGCATCAACCGGCGATTCGTGTGCAGATGGACCCGAAAGCGCTGGCGGCGCACAAGCTGTCGCTGGAGGACGTTAACACGCTGATCAGCAACAGCAACGTGAACGGCTCGAAAGGCGGCTTTGACGGCAAATATCACTCGGTCACCATCGACGCCAACGATCAGCTGCGCACCGCCGATGAGTACGGCAATCTGATCATCACTTACCAAAACGGCGCGGCGCTGCGGCTGAAAGATATCGCGCATATTGAGCAGGGACCGGAGAACAGTTTCCAGTCGGCGTGGGCCAACAACAGCCCGGCGATTGTGATCAGCGTGCAGCGCCAGCCCGGTGCCAACGTGATTCAGGTGGTGGACAGCATCAAAGCGCAGCTGCCGAAATTGCAGGCGGCGCTGCCGGACGGCGTGAAGATGAGCATCCTGTCGGACCGTACGCAAACCATTCGCGCCTCCATTAGCGATGTGCAGTTTGAGCTGATGCTGTCGGTGGCGCTGGTGGTGATGGTGACGTTCCTGTTCCTGCGCAACGTGGCGGCGACGCTGATTCCCAGCGTGGCGGTGCCGCTGTCGCTGATTGGCACCTTCGGCGTGATGTATCTGGCCGACTTCAGCCTGAATAACCTGTCGCTGATGGCGCTGACTATCGCCACCGGCTTCGTCATTGACGACGCGATTGTGGTGGTGGAGAACATTTCACGGCGGTTGGAAGAGGGCGAAACGCCGATGCAGGCGGCGCTGAAAGGCTCGCAGCAGATTGGTTTCACCATCATCTCGCTGACCTTTTCGCTGATTGCGGTGCTGATCCCGCTGCTGTTTATGGGCGATGTGGTTGGGCGGCTGTTCCGCGAATTTGCCATCACGCTGGCGGTGTCGATTCTGGTGTCGATGGGGGTGTCATTGACGCTGACACCAATGCTGTGCGCCTATCTGTTGCAGCACATTCCGCCGGAAAAACAGTCGCGCTTCTCGCGTAAAGGCGGCGAACTGTTCGACAAGCTGGTACGCGGCTACGACCGCATGCTGACGGTGGTACTGAACCATCAGAAGCTGACGCTGCTGGTGGCGCTGGCGACCTTTGCGTTCACCGCACTGTTGTATATCGCCATCCCAAAAGGCTTCTTCCCGACGCAGGATACCGGGATGATTCAGGGCGTCACCGTAGCGTCGCAGGATGTGTCGTTTAGCGAGATGTCGAAGCGGCAGCAGGCGCTGGCGAAGGTGATTTTGCAAAATCCGTCGGTGGAGAGTTTGTCCTCAACCATCGGCATTGATGGCAGCAACACCAGCCTGAATAGCGGGCGCATCCAGATCAACCTCAAGCCATTTGGCGATCGCGATGACAAAGCCGATGTGGTGATCAAACAGCTGCAACAGGCGGCGCAGCAGTTGGCTGGCATTCAGCTCTATCTGCAACCGGCGCAGGATTTAACTGTCAACGATCAGGTGTCGCCGAGTCAGTATCAATTCACGCTGGATGATGCCGACAGCGAAAACCTGGTGAGCTGGACGCCGAAGATGGTCGCCGCCTTGCAGCAGCGTCCGGAGTTTAACGGCGTGGTGAGCAACCTGCAGGATCAGGGCCGCGTCGCCTACGTTGAACTCAACCGCGATAAAGCGGCGCGCTACGGCATTACCGCCGCGGACGTTGATACCGCGCTGTACAACAGCTTCGGTCAGCGGCTGGTTTCCACCATCTTTACCCAAGCCAATCAGTATCGCGTGGTGCTGGAAGTGGCGCCGCAATATCAGCAATCGCCTGCCTCGTTTGATGATGTCTATCTGCCGGTGACCAGCACTACAACGTCTTCAACTGATGACGCCACCACCACCACCGGCATGGTGAAGCTCACTGCCATCGCCACCATTCATCAGCGCACCGGTTCACTGATGCACATGCGCCTTAATCAGTTCCCGGCGGTAATGGTGTCGTTCAATCTCAACAGCGGCTACTCGCTGGAAGATGGGCAGAAGGCGATCGCCGAAGTGACGCAGCAGCTCAATCTGCCATCGAGCATCACCTTGCGTTATCAGGGCGAAACCTCGGCGTTCCAGAGCGCCACCGGCAATACGTTGTGGCTGATTCTGGCGGCATTAATCACTATGTACGTGGTGCTCGGCATTCTGTACGAGAGCTTTATTCATCCGGTGACCATTCTCTCGACGCTGCCGTCGGCGGCGGTCGGTGCGCTGTTGACGCTGCTGCTGGCGGGCAGCGAGTTCAGCCTGATCGCGCTGATTGGCGTGATCTTGCTGATCGGTATCGTCAAGAAGAACGCGATCATGATGATCGACTTCGCGCTGGAGGCGGAAAACACGCAGCACATGAGCGCGCGGGACGCGATTCATCAGGCGTGTTTGCTGCGCTTCCGCCCGATTCTGATGACCACCATGGCGGCACTGCTGGGTGCGCTGCCGCTGATGCTTGCGTCCGGTTCCGGTGCCGAGCTGCGTCAGCCGCTGGGGCTGGTGATTGTCGGCGGTTTGATTGTCAGCCAGGTGCTAACGCTGTTCTCCACGCCGGTGATTTACCTGTGGTTTGATGGCATTGCGCAGCGCGGCAAGCGCTACATGCAGCGCAAGCAGCAGCAGGCGCGAGGTGAGCGATGAACCTCACCCGGCTGTTTATCTTCCGCCCGGTTGCCACGCTACTGCTGACGCTGGCGATCCTGCTGCTGGGCGCGTTGGGCTATCGGCTGCTGCCGGTGGCACCGCTGCCGCAGGTGGATTTCCCCACCATCATGGTGAGCGCCAGCCTGGCCGGTGCCAGCCCGGAAACCATGGCGGCCACCGTCGCCACGCCGCTGGAGCGTTCGCTGGGGCAAATCGCCGGTGTCACCGAGATGACCTCGAGCAGTTCGCAGGGATCGACCAGCGTGATTTTGCAGTTTGATCTCGATCGTGACATCAACGGCGCGGCGCGTGACGTGCAGGCGGCGATCAACGCCGCGCGCAGTTTGCTGCCGAGCGCGATGGAGTCGCTGCCGACCTATCGCAAGGCCAATCCATCGGATGCGCCGATTGTGATGCTGGCGCTGACTTCCGCCACGCGCACGCCGGGCGAACTCTACGATCTGGCTGAAAGCAAAATCGAGCAGGCGATGGGCCAGGTGAAAGGCGTGGGCGAAGTGTCGCTGATGGGCAGCGCCTTACCGGCGGTGCGTATCGATCTGCAGCCGCTGAAGCTGACCCAGTACGGCATTTCGCTGGATACGGTGCGCAGCGCCATCGCCAACAGCACCACCAATAAGCCGAAAGGCATTTTGCAGGGCAGCAGCCAGTCGTGGGTGGTGGACAGCAACGGCCAGCTGGATAAAGCCGCGCAGTATCAGGATCTGATCGTCACCTATAAAGCGGGCAAAGCGGTGCGGCTGCATGATGTGGCGACCGTTTATGATTCGGTGGAAGATCAGTATCAGGCCGGTTTCCTCAACGCTATGCCATCGGTGATGGTGGGTATTAAGCGCCAGGCCGGTGCCAATATGCTCGACACCATTGATGCCATCAAAGCACAGCTACCGGCGCTGGAAAAAGATCTGCCCGCCGATACGCAACTCAAAGTGGTGGTGGATCGCTCGCCGACGGTGCGCGCTTCGCTGTACGACACCGAAGAGACGCTGCTGGTGGCGATGCTGCTGGTGATCGGCGTGGTGTTTGTGTTTCTGCGCAATGTGCAGGCGGTGATTATCCCGGCGCTGGCGCTGCCGGTCTCGCTGATTGGCACCTGCGCGGTGATGTATCTGCTGGGTTACAGCCTCGATAATCTGTCGCTGATGGCGCTGATTATCGCTACTGGCTTTGTCGTCGATGACGCGATTGTGGTGCTGGAAAACATCACGCGCCATATCGAAGAAGGGCTCAGTCCGCTGCGTGCGGCGCTGCGTGGCGCGCAGGAAGTGAGTTTTACCGTGCTGTCGATGACTATGTCGCTGATTGCGGTGTTTATCCCGATTCTGCTGATGGGCAGCATCGTCGGACGCTTGTTCCGCGAATTTGCCGTCACGCTGACGGTATCGCTGCTGATCTCGATGTTTGTCTCGCTGAGCCTGACGCCGATGCTGTGCGCACGTTTACTCAAGCCGAAAGCCAAAGTCACTCAACGCCCGCATCCGCTGTATCAGTTTATCGAAAACCAACTTAACGCGTTGCTGGCGGCTTACTCGCGCGGCTTGGCTTGGGTGATGGCGCATCAAAAGCTGACGATGTTCAGCCTGGTGCTGACCGTATTGCTCAATCTGTTCCTGTTTTCCGTGGTGCAGAAAGGCTTTTTCCCCAATCAGGATACCGGCTTGCTGATGGGCGCGCTGCGCGCTGACCAGAACATCTCCTTCCAGGCGATGAAGCCGAAAATGCTGCAGTTCACCAAAATCATCCAGTCCGATCCGGCGGTGGATAGCGTGATGTCGTCGATGGGCAGCGGCATGTTCGGCTCGCGTAACAGCGCCAACTTCTTTGTGCGCCTCAAGGATTTTGACAAGCGCGATGCCACCGCTACCGAAGTGGCCAACCGCCTGAGTATGAAAACCCGCCATATCGCTGGTGCGCAGATGTTCCTGATGGCGGCGCAGGATCTGCATATCGGCGGGCGCAGCGCCAATGCTACCTATCAATACAGTTTACAGGCCGACGATCTCGATCTGCTGCGCACATGGACGCCAAAAGTGCAGGCGGCGCTGGCGGCGATCCCGCAATTGAATAGCGTCGATTCTGATGCGCAAACCGGCGGTCAGGAAGTGGTGATCAACATCGATCGCGACCGCGCCAAACGGTTTGGCGTGAACGTGCAGATGCTCGACACAATGCTGAATAACGCCTTCAGCCAGCGCCAGGTCGCCACGCTCTATCACACGCTCAATCAGTATCATGTGGTGATGTCGCTGCAGGATAGCTACACGCGCGATCCGGCGATTTTGCAGCAGCTGTATGTGATTAACGACAGTGGCGATCGCGTGCCGCTCGCCGCGTTCGCCAGCTTTAAAGGCGGCAACGCGCCACTGTCGGTGGCGCATCAGGGCCAATCCGCCACCAGCACCGTGGCGTTTAACCTCAACGATGGCGTGTCGCTGGAGCAGGCGCAGGCGCTGATTAAGCAGGCGATGGCGCAGCTCGGTTTACCCTCCACCCTTCAGGCCGGTTTTGCCGGCACCGCCGCCGCGTTCGCCCAGCTTACCGCCACCATGCCGTGGCTGATTATCGCGGCGCTGGCGGCGGTGTATATCGTGCTCGGCGTGCTGTATGAGAGTTACATCCATCCGATCACTATTCTTTCGACGCTGCCGTCGGCGGGCGTGGGCGCGCTGCTGTTGCTGCTGCTCACCAACACGCAGCTGACGGTGATCGCGCTGATCGGCATCATCCTGCTGATCGGTATCGTGAAAAAGAACGCCATCATGATGATCGACTTTGCGATTCACGCCGAGCGCAGTCAAGGCATGACGCCGCAGCAGGCGATCACTCAAGCCTGTTTGATGCGTTTTAGGCCGATCATGATGACCACGCTGGCGGCGTTTTTCGGCGCGCTGCCGCTGGCGCTGGGCAGCGGTGGCGATGCCGACTTACGTAGCCCGCTCGGGCTGGCGATTGCCGGTGGTTTGGCGCTGAGCCAGCTGCTGACGCTGTTTACTACGCCGGTGGTTTATCTCTGGCTTGATCGTTTGAGCCGCGCCACGCAACGTCAGTGGCTGCGGTTGCGTCATGTGGAATCCCGATAGATGAAAATGTCCCTGAAAATAACGCCGTTGCTCACCGTGATGCTGCTGGCGGGCTGCGCGGTTGGCCCTGATTATCAGCGCCCAACGATGGCGATGCCGAACCATTTCAAAGAAGCCAAAGGCTGGACGCAGGCGACGCCGCAGGATGCCAACAGCAAAGGGGATTGGTGGCAGGTGTATCACGATGCCACGCTGGATAGCCTGCTGAAGCAGGTGAGCATCTCCAATCAGAACGTCGCCACTTATGCCGCGCAGTACCGCGAAGCGCAGGCGCTGGCCGGGCAATCACGCGCGGTGTTGTTGCCGTCGGTGGGCTACGATGCCAGTAGCACGCGCAGCGGCAGCCGCGCCAGCGCTACCGGACAACGCAGCGTCAGCAACAGTCATGCCGCCGAACTAAGCGCCAGCTGGGAGCTGGATTTGTGGGGCAAACTGCGGCGCACGCTGGAGGAGAACAACGCCAGCGCCGAAGCCAGCAAGGCCGAGCTGGCGAATATCACCTTGAGCGCGCAGTCCGAACTGGCGCAGGACTATTTCCAACTGCGCATCATCGACGAGAAAATCGCGCTCTATCAGCGCAGTATCGATGCTTATCAGCGCTATTTAACCGTGATTCAAAATAAATACGCGGCGGGCAGCGAATCGCGCGCCACCTTAGCGCAGGCGCAGATGCAGCTGGAGAGCGCCCGCGCCTCAGCGCAGGATTATCAGTGGCAGCGTGCACAGATGGAGCACGCGATTGCGCTGCTGCTGGGCCGCGCACCGGCGGATTTCTCCTTGCCGGTGGCGAAGCTGGATGCGGCAATGCCCGCGATACCGAACAGCGTGCCGTCGCAGCTGTTGCAGCGCCGTCCCGATATCGCCTATGCCGAGCGCAACGTGGCGGCGGCAAATGCGGCGGTTGGCGTGGCGATTGCCGGTTACTATCCTGATCTGACGCTGAGCGCCAGCGGCGGCGTGAGTTCATCGGCGATCAACAGTTTGTTCTCGCTGCCTAATCGCGTCTGGTCTTTGGGGCCGGAACTGAGCGGCACGCTGTTAGATTTCGGTGCCACCTCAGCGAAAGTGGAACAGGCGCGCGCCGCCTATGATGCCAGCGTCGCCAGCTATCGCCAGTCGGTGCTGACGGGCATGGGGGAAGTGGAAGATTATCTGGTGCAGCTGAACACCTTGCAGGGCGAAATCGCCTCGCAGCAGGCGGCCACCGACGCAGCGCAGGAATCGGCACGCGTGACGCGCAATCAGTATGACGCCGGGATGATCGACTATCTCGACGTCGCCACCACAGAAAACAGCAGCCTGAGTGCGCAGCAGAGTTTGCTGTCGCTGCAGAGCACGCAGTGGGTGAGCAGCGTCGGTCTTATCGCGGCGCTGGGCGGCGGCTGGCAGGAGGATGCGCGGTAAAACCAGGTCGCCATGAATGGCGGCTCTACAACCGCAATTGCGTTTAAATCACCACGCCACTTGTCGAAAATCCCCAGATCCTGCATCGTAAGAGCCATTTTTTACGACTGCTAAGGAGCTGGCATGCTACTGACTTTTTTCCGTTTCCTGTTCCGCCTGCTGTGGCGTGTGGAATTGCGCGGCGACCTCACGGCACTGCACAAAGAGAAAGTGCTGATCACCCCCAACCATATGTCATTTCTCGATGGCGTATTGGTGGCGCTGTTTCTGCCGATCAAACCGGTGTTCGCGGTCTATTCGTCGATCAGCGATCAATGGTTTATGCGTCTGCTGAAGCCGATCATCGACTTTGTTCCGCTCGATCCCACCAAGCCGATGTCGATCAAACATCTGGTGCGCATGATCAATCAGGGCCGTCCGGTGGTGATCTTCCCGGAAGGACGCATCACCGTGACCGGATCGCTGATGAAGATCTACAGCGGCGCGGGCTTTGTGGCGGCGAAATCCGGTGCCACCGTGGTGCCGATGCGTATCGAAGGCGCGGAATATACACCATTTGGTCGTCTGGCGGGCGTGTTTAAACGCCGCCTGTTCCCACGCATCACCTTAACGGTGCTGCCGCCAACGGTAATCCCGATGCCTGAGGCTAAGCGCGCGCGCGATCGCCGCACGCTGGCGGGCGAGCACTTGCACCATGTGATGATGGAAGCCCGCATGGCGGTGCGTCCGCGTGAAACGCTGTTCGAGGCTTTCCTCAATGCGCGTCAGCGTTATGGCGCGATGAAGCCGTGCATCGAAGACATCAACTTCAAGCCGGATAGCTACACCGGTTTGCTCAAGAAGGCGCTTGGCGTGGGCCGCATTCTGGAGCGCTACAGCCAGCAAGGTGAATACGTCGGTCTGCTGCTGCCGAACGCCACGGTGACGGCGGCGGCGATTCTCGGTGCTTCGCTGCGCGGCCGCATTCCGGCGATGCTCAACTACACCGCAGGTGTGAATGGCATGCGTGCGGCGTTGACCGCATCGCAGGTGAAAACTGTCTTTACCTCGCGGCAGTTCCTCGAAAAAGGCAACCTGTGGCACTTGCCGCAGGGACTGACCGAAGTGCAGTGGATCTATCTGGAAGATCTGAAAGATACCGTTACGCTGCAGGACAAGTTGTGGATTGTGGCGCATCTGCTGATGCCGCGCCGTGCGCAGGTGGCGCAGCACCCGGAAGATGCAGCGATGGTGCTGTTTACCTCCGGTTCGGAAGGCAATCCTAAAGGCGTGGTGCATTCGCATAAAAGCCTGCTGGCCAACGTTGAGCAGATTCGTACCGTGGCGGATTTCACCCCGCGCGATCGCTTTATGTCGGCGCTGCCGCTGTTCCATGCTTTCGGTTTAACCGTTGGCCTGTTTACCCCGTTGCTGACCGGTGCGCAGGTGTTTCTCTATCCGAGCCCGCTGCATTACCGCATCGTGCCGGAGCTGGTTTACGACCGTAACTGCACCGTGCTGTTTGGTACTTCAACCTTCCTCGGTAACTACGCGCGTTTCGCCAGCCCTTACGATTTTGCGCGTCTGCGTTATGTGGTGGCAGGCGCGGAAAAACTGCAGGAAGCGACACGTCAGATCTACATGGAGAAATACGGCATCCGTATTCTCGAAGGCTACGGCGTGACGGAGTGTGCGCCGGTGGTGGCGATCAACGTGCCGATGGCGGCGAAAAATCACACTGTCGGCCGCATTCTGCCGGGCATGGATTCGCGTCTGATTTCGGTGCCGGGCATTGAGCAGGGCGGTCGCCTGCAGCTGCGCGGTCCGAACGTGATGAACGGGTATCTGCGCGTGGAGAATCCGGGCGTGCTGGAAGTGCCGGTTGCCGATAACGGCGAAGGCGAGATGGAAGCGGGCTGGTACGATACCGGCGATATCGTCAGCTTTGATGAAGGCGGCTTCTGCCAGATTCAGGGCCGTGCGAAACGCTTTGCCAAAATTGCCGGTGAGATGGTGTCGCTGGAGATTGTGGAGCAGATTGCGCTGAAAGCCTCCAACGAGAAGCAGCATGCGGCATCGCTGCGTCCGGACGGTAATCGGGGTGAAGCTTTGGTGCTGTTTACTACCGACAGCGAACTGGGGCGCGATACTTTGCTGAAAGCGGCGCGTGAAATTGGCGCACCAGACCTGGCGGTGCCGCGCGATATTCGCGTGATGAAACAGCTGCCGATGCTGGGCAGCGGCAAACCGGACTATGTCAGCCTCAAGCAGCTGGCGGAACAGGAGCAGGCATGAGCCAGGCGTTAAATAACGATGCACCGCTAATGTCACGCAACATGCTGGCGGTGATTGTGGCGCAGTTCTTCTCAGCATTTGGCGACAACGCGCTGTTGTTCGTAACGCTGGCGGTGCTGAAAAACCAGTTCTATCCGGACTGGAGCCAGCCGATCCTGCAAATGCTGTTTGTCGCCACTTACATTCTGCTCGCGCCGTTCGTTGGGCAGATGGCGGATAGCTTCGCCAAAGGTCGGGTGATGATGTTCGCCAACAGCCTCAAGCTGCTGGGCGCGCTGACCATCTGCTTCGGCTTCAATCCGTTCCTTGGCTACACGCTGGTGGGGATTGGCGCGGCATCCTATTCGCCGGCCAAGTACGGCATCCTGACGGAGATCACCAGCGGTGAACGCCTGGTCAAAGCCAACGGCTTGATGGAAGGTTCGACCATTGCAGCGATTCTGCTGGGTTCGGTGGCGGGCGGGATGCTGGCGGACTGGAACCTGGTCGCCGCGCTGGTGGTGTGTGCCATGACCTATGCGATGGCGGTGGTGGCGAACATCTTTATTCCGCGCCTGACGGCGGCGCGTCCGGGCCAGAGTTGGCATTTTGCTGCCATGCTGCGCAGTTTCGTCGCGGCCACGAAGCTGCTGTGGCGTAACGGCGAAACGCGTTTCTCGCTGCTCGGCACCAGCTTATTCTGGGGCGCGGGCGTGACGCTGCGTTTCCTGCTAGTGCTGTGGGTGCCGGTGGCGCTGGGCATCAGCGACAACAAAACCCCGACCACGCTGAATGCGATGGTGGCGATTGGCATCGTGATGGGCGCGGCAGCGGCGGCAAAACTGGTGACGCTGCAAACCGTGCGTCGCTGCATGCCTGCCGGTGTGCTGATTGGCGTGATGGTGGTGGTGTTCGCATTGCAAACCAGCTTGTTGAATGCCTATCTGGTGCTGATGCTGATTGGTGCGCTGGGCGGTTTCTTTGTGGTGCCGCTGAATGCGCTGCTGCAGGAGCGCGGCAAGGCGTCCGTGGGTTCAGGCAACGCGATTGCGGTGCAGAATCTCGGTGAAAATACCGCGATGCTGCTGATGCTGGGATTGTATACCGTGGCGATTAAGTTGGGCGCGCCTGCGGTGGCGACCGGCGTTGGATTCGGCGCGATTTTCGCCGTGGCGATTGCGGTGTTGTGGTGGAAAGGGCGGCGGTAGATTGGGCGGTGGATTGTGCGGTAATTGATAAGGTCGCCATGAATGGCGACCCTACGGTTTTACGGGGCCGGATAGGTAAACTGGCGATGAATCGCTTCCAGTTCCTCTAACACATCGGCGTTCAGCGTCAGATTGAAACTCTCAACGTTAATCTTCAGCTGCTCCAGCGTGGTGGCGCCCAGCAAGGTGCTGGCGACAAACGGCTGTTGACGCACATAGGCCAGCGCCATCTGCGACGGATCCATATTGTGCTTCTGCGCCAGCGCAACATAGGCAGCAATCGCCTGATTGGACTGATCGCCGCTGTAACGGGTGAAGCGGCTAAACAGCGTATTGCGCGCACCGGCGGGTTTTGCACCGTTCAGGTATTTACCGCTCAAGGTACCAAACGCCAGGCTGGAATACGCCAGCAGTTCGACGCCTTCATGCTGGCTGATCTCGGCCAAACCGACTTCAAAGCTGCGGTTCAGCAGGCTGTACGGGTTCTGGATGGTGACGATACGCGGCAGCTCATGCTTTTCAGCCAGCTGCAGGTAACGCATCACGCCCCACGCGGTTTCGTTCGACACGCCAATGTAGCGAATCTTACCGGCGCGCACCTGTTCGGTCAGCGCTTCCAGCGTTTCCAGCAGCGTCACCGGCACGCTGGAATCGGTGTATTGATAACCCAGCTTGCCGAAATAGTTGGTCTGACGCTGCGGCCAGTGCAGCTGATAAAGATCGAGATAATCGGTGTTCAGGCGTTTCAGGCTGGCATCCAGCGCTTCGCGGATGTTTTTGCGATCCAGCGCCTGGTTCGGGCGAATCGACGCATCCGCGCCGCGTACCGGACCGGCCACTTTGCTGGCGAGGATGAT
This sequence comes from Pantoea sp. CTOTU46764, assembly GCF_031974595.1. NCBI lineage: Bacteria > Pseudomonadati > Pseudomonadota > Gammaproteobacteria > Enterobacterales > Erwiniaceae > Pantoea > Pantoea sp. CTOTU46764. The sequence continues at coordinate 13,003 of NZ_DALYOQ010000047.1, forward strand.
TTTGTCACGGCTGCCGCGCTTCTTCAGCCAGCTACCAATGTATTGTTCGGTTAATCCCTGAGTTTCCGGGCGCGGCGGCACCGGATACATTTCTGCGGTATCAATCAGGTTAATACCACTGCTAACCGCGTAATCAAGCTGTGCGTGGGCGTCGGCTTCGCTGTTCTGCTCACCAAACGTCATGGTTCCAAGCCCCAGCTGACTCACTTCCAGCGTGCTATGGGGAATACGGTGATAGTGCATGTGCCGGCATCCTTTTTTCATTATGAAAGGGAATGTTGTGTCCTTTGGGACTATAGCGTGTGAAGCGGCGCGGAAGGAAGAGGGGAAAGTTCGGGAAATCGCCTGCACAAAGGGAAAACGCGTGCAGGCAGGGCAATTTGGCACTTAACGCTCAATGATGGTTGAAACCTCATCACCATTGATCTGCATCTGATGGCCTTTCTCATCGGTGTACTGTACCAATCCGGTCTCTTTATCGATGGCGGGTTTGCCATCTGTCATGATCATGCGGCCATCTTTGGTCGCCATGACGTAATCACTGCTACAACCGCTCAGTAACACGGCAACCAACGCTAAACCTACTGCACTCACCAACCCTTTCATTCTTATCTCCTTCTCGCGACTTCAACAGCAAAAGTGTAGTAATAAATGCTTTCGTCGTTAGGAGTAATCGCATCATTCCTAAAATTATCGGCAGCAATATGCATTTACAGTAAAAAATGTCGCGCCAAAAGCGGACCGGTGAAGCTTTTCTTCAGATAAAAGCCGCGCGGCAGCGTCATGATTGGCTCACCGTGTTCGCCGATAGCTTCGGTCAACGCTTTGCTATTGGCGGCTTTAGGGCGGATTTGCAGCCAGGCACCGTGACGTGCGGTGATGCGCTCCACCTGGCCGAGCACAATCATATCCATCAACTCTTCCCAGTCTTCGCGCAGCTGTTGCTCCTCTTCTTCACTCGGATGCCACAGCAGCGGCGAACCGACACGGCGCTCGGCCAAAGGCAAGGTACGATCGCCTTCGATCGGGATCCACAACACTCGCGCCAGTTTGTGTCGCACATGGCTGGTTTGCCAGGTCACGCCGCTATTGCCAGTTAATGGCGCGACGCACACGAAGGTGGTTTCCAGCGGTTTGCCCTGGGCATCCACCGGAATGGTTTTCAGCTCAATGCCGAGATGGGCGAAATCCTGCTCGGCTTTGCTGCCGGCGCTGGCGCCCAAATGCAGCTCTAACAGCATGCCAACCCAGCCTTTGTCGCGTTTCAAATCCGCCGGGATCGGCAGGTTAATCTGCGCCGCCAGCGCGGCAAAGGTCTGTCCCGCTAGCTGTTGTGCACGCTGCAGTAATTCCGCTTCGTTTTCAGGTGGCGACGGTAATAAGGGTGAGGAGTGCATGCTAAAACTCACATTGGTTGAAGAGTGAACAGTAAACGCGGGCCGGGTTTGTCCACATGGCAGTTAGTAAAATAACTGTGATAATAGCATGATTCAGCATGCTTTTTTATTCCAATGGAATGAGGACAGCCGATGATATGGCCAGGTTATCCCAGCTTGTTATCGACAATGAACAGGTGTTGAACCTGGTTATCCACAGAAAAGTGGGGTAACACCCCTTTGCTCCTACCCCTGTTTCCATTTACAGCCTTGACTTTCGTGTTTTGAACGCTTTTTTTCCTTTCTTTGACCAGGTTTAGGGCATTCTCTGTGGATAAAAACGCCGGTGATGGATCTTTAACCGATCGAAAAAACCGAGCGGAGGATAACCGTTGATCCTGATCGTGATTTAACGGTTAATAAGTTTTATCTCAATGAAAGATATCGTATTTGTCGCCGTTATCATGCTCGGTGATGAGATTTATCCGAAGTGGTTATTCAACTCATTCCCGTGTTCTGCACAAAGCTATCCACAGAAAACGTGAATAAGATCGCCGATAAATGGGGGTGTCTGTTTATAACTTGGCTAATCTCTGTGAGTTATCCTGTTTTTATTCCGCCTGCGGCCCGCTATCCAGTGGTTTACCGCCTGTAAGGAGTGTGAAACAATCAGGCTATTCAAATTTAGCTTTGAGGTAGTCCAGTGATCGATGATGATGGCTACCGCCCGAATGTTGGTATCGTAATCTGTAACAGGCAAGGACAAGTGTTGTGGGCCAGGCGCTTTGGACAGCACTCCTGGCAATTTCCTCAGGGAGGCATCAATCCGGGTGAAACTGCTGAACAGGCGATGTATCGCGAACTGTTCGAAGAAGTGGGTTTACACCGCAAAGATGTTCGAATACTTGCTTCAACCCGAAACTGGTTACGCTACAAGTTGCCAAAACGTTTGGTGCGTTGGGACACAAAGCCGGTGTGTATCGGCCAGAAACAAAAGTGGTTTCTTCTGCAGTTGATGTGTAGTGACGCGGAAATCAATGTGCAGCACAGCAGCACGCCGGAGTTTGATGGTTGGCGCTGGGTTAGCTTCTGGTATCCGGTACGTCAGGTGGTCTCTTTCAAGCGCGATGTTTATCGCCGCGTAATGAAAGAATTCGCGGGCGTAGTGATGTCTATGCAGGAGAGTGCGGGGCAGCGGAATAACGCCGCCCAACGACGTAAAAGAGGATAGGCCACGCCCTTTATGCTCACTCAGTTACGCGAAATTGTAGAGAAAGTGGCGAGTGCTCCACGTCTGAATGAAGCACTCGACATTCTGGTAAACGAAATTTGCCTTGCGATGGAAACCGAGGTTTGCTCGGTTTATCTCGCCGATCACGATCGTCGTTGCTACTACCTGATGGCGACACGCGGGCTAAAAAAGCCGCGTGGTCGTACGGTCACGCTGGCGTTTGATGAAGGCATTGTTGGCCTTGTTGGACGCTTAGCTGAGCCGATCAACCTCGCCGACGCGCAAAGCCATCCCAGCTTCAAATACATTCCTTCTGTTAAAGAGGAGCGCTTTCGCTCCTTCCTCGGCGTCCCGATCATCAGCCGTCGCCAGCTGCTTGGCGTGCTGGTTATCCAGCAGCGCGAACACCGTCAGTTTGATGAAAGCGAAGAGTCTTTCCTCGTCACGCTCGCCACGCAAATGGCGGGCTTGCTGTCGCAGTCGCAGCTCGGTCAACTGTTCGGTCAATTCCGTCAGACGCGGGTAAAAGCCATTGCTGCGGCGCCTGGCGTGGCGGTTGCGCCCGGTTGGGTGGATGAAACTCAACCGCTGCTCGACCAGGTTTCTGCTGCGTCCACGCTCGACGTGCAGCGTGAACGCGAGCGTCTGGTGCTGGCGATGGGCGAAGCCGGCAACGAATTCCGCCGCTTCAGTAAACGCTTTGCTGCCAGCGTGCAGAAAGAGAGCGCGGCGATCTTCGATCTCTATTCGCACCTGCTTACCGATGCGCGCCTGAAAAAAGATCTGTTTGATGAGATCGAGCGCGGATCGGTAGCCGAGTGGGCAGTGAAAACGGTGATCGAGAAGTTCGCCGAGCAGTTCGCCAACCTGCAGGATCAATATTTACGCGAGCGCGCCGGCGATCTGCGCGTGCTCGGTCAGCGTCTGCTGTTCCACCTCGATGATTCACTGGTCGGCACCAATGCCTGGCCGGAACGCTTCGTGTTAGTCGCCGATGAACTCACCGCCACCACGCTGGCGGAATTGCCGCAGGAACGTCTGGCGGGCGTGGTGGTGCGCGACGGCGCGGCCAACTCGCATGCGGCGATTTTGACGCGCGCGATGGGCATCCCCACCGTAATGGGCGCGGATATCCTGCCGGCGCAGCTCAACAAACGCTTGCTGATTGTTGATGGCTATCGCGGCGAAGTGCTGATCGATCCGGAACCGGTGCTGGTGCAGGAGTATCAGCGTTTGATCAGCGAAGAGAACGCGCTGAGCAAAATGGCCGAAGGCGTGGTCGAGCAGCCCGGCGAGCTGAAAAGCGGTGAGCGCATTCAGGTGATGCTGAATGCCGGTCTCAGCGCGGAACACGAGCAGGCACTGGATAACTGGGTAGATGGCATCGGTCTGTACCGCACCGAAATTCCGTTCATGCTGCACAACGGCTTCCCGTCCGAAGAGGAGCAGGTGGCGCAGTATCAGGGCATGCTGCAGCTTTTCTACGACAAGCCGGTGACGCTGCGTACGCTGGATGTCGGCGCGGATAAACAGCTGCCGTATATGCCAATCAGCGAGGAGAATCCGTGCCTTGGCTGGCGTGGCATTCGTTTAACGCTCGATCAGCCTGAAATCTTCCTGGTACAGGTGCGCGCCATGCTGCGTGCCAACGTGGCGTCTGGCAACTTAAGCATTTTGCTGCCGATGATCAGCCATATCGATGAGATCGATGATGCGCGTCGTCTGATCGATCGCGCTGGCCGCGAAGTGGAAGAGATGCTCGGCTATGTGATTCCTAAGCCGCGCATTGGCATCATGATTGAAGTGCCGTCGATGCTGTTTATGATCCCGCATCTGGCGGATCGCGTGGATTTTGTCTCCGTCGGTACCAACGATTTGACGCAATATTTGCTGGCGGTCGATCGTAACAACACGCGCGTGGCGAACCTGTATGATTCGCTGCATCCGGCGATGCTGCGGGCGCTGCACACCATCGCCAGCGAAGCCCGCCAGGCCAAACTGGAGCTCTGCTTGTGTGGTGAAATGGCCGGCGATCCCATGTGTGTCGCGCTGTTAGTGGGCATGGGATATCACCATCTCAGCATGAACGGCAAGAATGTACCGCGTGTGAAATATCTGCTGCGTCATCTCGACTTTGAAGAGGCGCAGAAGCTTAGCGAGCATGGGCTGGCTGCGCATACCGCCTCGGAAGTGCGCCATCTGGTCTCTACCTTTATGGAGCGCCGTGGTTTAGGCGGTTTAATTCGCGGCGGGCGTTAACGGTTACATCTTCGCGACCTGTGTTAAACGTGGCTGTGCTATTATGCGCGGCCTTTTATTATGTGAACCCTTAGCCAGACCCGTTTCAGGGCAGAAAAAAACAGTGGTGAAAGATGACTGACGGCTACATTTCGTTTCCCCAATTCGATCCGGTAATTTTCTCTATCGGACCGGTTTCGCTTCACTGGTACGGCTTGATGTATCTGGTGGGCTTTGTATTTGCCATGTGGCTGGCGACGCGACGCGCCAACAAACCTGGCAGCGGCTGGAAAAAAGAGGAAGTGGAAAACCTGCTGTATGCGGGCTTCCTCGGCGTATTCCTCGGTGGACGTATCGGCTATGTGTTGTTCTACAACCTGCCGCTGTTCCTGGAAAATCCGCTGTATCTGTTTAAGGTCTGGGATGGCGGCATGTCGTTCCACGGCGGCCTGATTGGTGTGATTGTGGTGATGCTGATCTTCGCACGCCGCACCAAGCGTACTTTCTTCCAGGTGGCGGATTTCATTGCACCGCTGATCCCGTTTGGTTTGGGTGCCGGTCGTCTCGGTAACTTCATCAATGGCGAACTGTGGGGCCGCGTGGCGCCCGATTTCAAATACGCGATGTTGTTCCCGGGTTCACGCAGCGAAGATATCGCGCTGGCGGCCAACAATCCGCAGTACCAGGAGTTGCTGAACACCTACGGCGTACTGCCGCGTCATGCGTCACAGCTGTATGAGCTGTGCCTCGAAGGTATCGTGCTGTTCATCATTCTCAACCTGTTTATCCGCAAGCCGCGCCCAATGGGCAGCGTCTCGGGCCTGTTCCTGATTGGCTACGGCGCATTCCGCATTATCGTGGAGTTCTTCCGTCAGCCGGATGCGCAGCTTGGCCTGTTTGAAGGCGGCGTCAGCATGGGACAGATTTTGTCGATCCCAATGATTCTGGCCGGTGTGATTATGATGATCTGGGCGTATCGTCGTCGCCCGCAGCAACAAACTCGTGAGGTAAAATGAAACAGTATCTGGACTTAATGCAACATGTGCTGAATGAAGGCGCAGAAAAGGCCGACCGTACCGGCACCGGCACGCTCTCGATCTTTGGCCACCAGATGCGTTTCAATTTGCAGGACGGTTTTCCGCTGGTCACCACCAAGAAAGTGCACCTGCGCTCGATCATTCATGAGCTGCTGTGGTTCCTGAAAGGTGAGACCAACATCGGTTACCTGAAAGAGAACAAGGTCACCATCTGGGACGAATGGGCAGATGATAATGGCGATCTTGGTCCGGTGTATGGCAAGCAGTGGCGCAGCTGGGGCAGCGCGTCGGGCGAAGAGATTGATCAAATCAGTAAAGTGATTGAGCAGTTGAAGCGTGACCCGGATTCGCGCCGCATCATCGTCTCGGCGTGGAACGTGGGCGAGCTGGATCAAATGGCGCTGGCACCTTGCCACGCCTTCTTCCAGTTCTACGTGGCGAACGGCAAGCTCTCTTGCCAGCTGTATCAGCGTTCGTGCGATATCTTCCTTGGTCTGCCATTCAATATCGCCAGCTACGCGCTGCTGGTGCATATGGTGGCGCAGCAGTGCGATCTCGAAGTGGGCGATTTTGTCTGGACCGGCGGCGATACCCATCTGTACAGCAACCATTTAGAGCAAGCACGCCTGCAGTTGACGCGCGAACCGCGTCCGTTGCCGAAGCTGGTGATCAAGCGTAAACCAGCCTCTATCTTCGATTATCAGTTCGATGATTTCGAGATTGAAGGTTACGATCCGCATCCCGCGATTAAAGCGCCAGTCGCAATTTAACGGCACTCTCGTAGGGTCGCCATTCATGGCGACCTCTACTCAACCGCACCTCAATCCTGAATCCGCCTCACAAAACGCTGTATCCCACTGCACACCTCAACCGATTCCCTGCGCAACTTTTCCCAACACTGATTTCCCTCGCTTGTTCAGCCTCATGCTGCTGGGCACATTACCCGCCATGAACAGAAACGATAACCACGGCTTCACTTTGCCCGAACTGCTATTGGTGATGGTGATCGCCGGCATACTTAGCGTTGGCGCGCTGCAAGGTTGGCAGCGATGGCAGCAATATCAACAGCTGCGCGACAGCGTACTGCAACTGCAGGGATTTCTGCTGCGCCTGCGCGCCCATGCTAACTGGCACAACCGCGATCTCACGCTGTGGCTACAAAGCGGTGAAAACGGTTGTCTGGGCGCGGGAGCCAAACCGGCAGAAGGCTGCGCATTGCCCTCGCGCTGGTTATTTAAACCACCGCACGACAGCGTGCGCCTTGTCGCCATCACCGGCGACGTCGGTTTTTACGGACGGCGTGATGTTGCGCGTCCTGGCAGCATCGATCTCGCCAGTGCGGCGGGGCGCTGGCGCTTAATCATCTCCGCCAGAGCGCGCATCCGCGCCTGTCAGCCGGGAGAAAAAGGATGCGAATAGCGCAACGCGGATTCAGCCTGCTGGAGATGCTGATTGCCATGGCGATAGGCGCGGTACTGATGATCAGCGTCGGGCGATTTTTACCGCTGCTGCTGGAGCAGAATCTGCGCCTGCAACAGCGCGTGCAGTTACAGCAGGAGCTGCAGCAGATCGTCAATACGTTGCAAAAAGCGCTGCGCCGAGCCGGCTATTGTCACGGCCAGTGCAGCGGTTCGGCGCTAACGATTGCCGCCAGCGGCAGTTGCGTTTTACTGCGCTGGGATGAGAACAGCAACGGGCGCTGGGAAGGTGTGGGCCACAGCGAAAGTGACTATTACGGCTATCGGCTGCGCAGCGGACAGCTTGAAATGCAGCGTGGCGTGGATGAGTGCAACAGCAGCGGTTGGGAGAAACTCTCCGATCCGGCGTTTCTCACCATCGATACCTTCAAGCTTGAGCGGCAGGGAACGCGTCTGGTGCTGCAACTGGCGGGACACGCTGACAGCCAAAGCGTAGAACTGGAAAACTGGATTGAAGGAATCAATCTGTGAAGCAGCGCGGCAATAGCACGCTGGGCATGGTGCTGATGATGTTACTGATGGGCGGATTGACGCTACACGCCACGCGAACGCAGCTTTCGCAAAGCATGGTATTAGTGGCTGACGAGCAACTGCACGGCCAGGATTTCTGGCAGGCGCAGGCGGCGTTAGAGTGGGGCAGCGTGCAAAACTGGCCGCAGGCCACCGGCTGGCAATGTCAGCAATGGACAGCAGAGCAGTGGCAAAGCTGCCTGCTACGGATGGAGGATGACAATGCGTTGTTATCGGGACATGGAGAAGGGCGCGCGCTGTGGCTCTATCGTTGGGTATCAATCCCCAACACGCAACCACAGCGGCAAGCGCATGGCTGGATCGATTACTGCCCGCTGTCGCAGCCGGCGCTGTGCCAGCCAGAAGCAGCAGGGCTTTAGCCTCGCAGAAACACTGGTGGCGATGCTGTTGTTGGCGATGACCATCAGCACCTTGCTGCAATATCATCGCGCGCTGGCGCTGGGTTTTAGCCAGCAGTGGCAGCAGCGACAGGCGTGGCGTGTTGCCGGTCAGGCGTTGCTTGGACGTGAGATTGAGGGATGGCAGAATCAGCGCCAGCAGCAGAGCCTGGCGGGCGGCTGCATGCTGGAACGCATTACGGTTACGGGTCCACAGCAGCGTTCCGCCTCACTGGCGCAGCTCAATTGCCACTAGCGGTAGGCATCGCAGGTGATAAACGGTAGAGTGGCTCGGCTGCGTTGTTGTCTTGTGTTTAGGAGAAATATGTTCCGGGTCTATCACTCAAATCAGCTTAATTTGTTGAAAGAAATCACGGAAACGCTGATTAAAAGTAAACCGCTGACTGATCCACTCGCTTCAGAGCAAGTATTGGTACAAAGCCCGGGCATGGCGCAGTGGCTGCAAATGGAACTAGCGAGCGATTTTGGTATTGCCGCTAATATTGAGTTTCCATTGCCCGCCAGTTTTATCTGGAACATGTTCGTCAAGGTGTTGCCTGATATTCCTGAAGAGAGCGCCTTTACCAAAGCCAGCATGAGCTGGAAGCTGATGCATCGCTTGCCAACTTTGCTGGAGCAGGATGCATTCCAGCCGCTGCGTCACTACCTCAATGACGACGACGACAAACGCAAGCTGTATCAGCTCAGCGCCCGCGTTGCTGACCTGTTTGACCAATATCTGGTGTATCGCTCGGACTGGCTTAACAGTTGGGAGCGCGGAGAGCTAATTGATGGCTTGGGTGAATCGCAGCATTGGCAGGCGCCGCTGTGGCGGGATTTGGTTAAGTTTACCGAGAGCCTGGGCCAACCGATGTGGCATCGCGCCAATCTCTATGCACGCTTTATCCAAAAGCTGGAACAGGCGCAAACGCCGCCGCCGGGTTTGCCGCAACGCGTATTTATTTGCGGTATTTCCGCGTTGCCGCCGGTCTATCTGCAGGCGCTGGAAGCGCTGGGTCGGCACATTGATATTCATCTGTTATTCACCAATCCCTGCCGCGAGTATTGGGGCGATATTCAGGACTATGCTTTCCTCGCTAAGCTGCAAAGCCGTAAACGTTCACGCATTTATTCTGACGAAACTCGTCCGTTATTTAGCGATCCGAAGACAGCCCCTGCGCTGTTTAACGATCTTGGTGAACAGCAACTGACGAATCCATTGCTGGCATCATGGGGTAAATTGGGGCGAGATAATCTCTTTTTACTCAGCCAGATGGATTCAGCAGATTATGACTTTGAGTACTTTGAAGAAGTCCCTCAAGACAATCTGCTGCACAGCTTGCAAGCGGATCTGCTCAATCTGGACGATAGAGCGGTCATTGGCCTTAATGCGGGAGAATTGGCGAACAGCGCCGAGAAACGCCTGCTTGATCCGGAAGATAGCTCGATCACGCTGCAGGTGTGCCACAGCGCCCAGCGTGAAGTTGAAGTGCTGCAGGATCATCTGCTCACGCTGATGGAAGCCCATCCTGAACTCAAGCCACGCGACATCATCGTGATGGTGGCGGATATCGACAGCTACGCCCCTTTTATTCAGGCCGCTTTTGCCAGCGCGCCGAGCGAACGCTATTTGCCGTTCGCCATTTCCGACCGCCGCGCCAGTCAGGCGCATCCGGCGATTCTGGCGCTGCTCAGCTTGCTGTCGCTGCCTGAAAGTCGCTTTGCCTCCGAAGATGTGCTGGCGCTGCTTGAGGTTCCCGCGCTGGCACAGCGCTTCTCGGTAGATGAAAGCGGGCTGCGACTACTGCGCCGTTGGGTGATGGAGTCCGGCATTCGCTGGGGATTGGATGATGCCAGCGTAGAAGCGCTGGCGCTGCCGGTAACCGGACAACACACCTGGCGCTTTGGCCTGCAGCGCATGCTGCTCGGCTATGCGCTGGAGAGCCGCAATGGCGACTGGCAAGGGATTCTGCCTTATGACGAATCCAGTGGTTTGATCGCTGAACTGGCGGGTCATCTGGCTGAACTGCTATCGCGACTGGAAGAGTGGCGTGCGCGTCTGGCAGAAGAACGCACGCTGGCAGAGTGGCAGCCGCTGTGCCGTGAGCTGATTGAGTGCTTCTTTAGCGGAGACGCCGAAAGTGAAGCCGCGCTACTGCTGGTGGAAACGCAGTGGAAACAGATTATTGAACAGGGCATGCAGGCGGCGTATCAACAGCCAATTCCGGTTACGCTGCTGCGTGATGAGCTGCGTTCACGCCTCGATCAACAGCGCATCAGCCAACGTTTTCTCGCTGGACCCATCAACTTCTGTACGCTGATGCCGATGCGTTCCATTCCCTTCAAAGTCGTGTGTTTGCTGGGCATGAACGATGGCGTCTATCCGCGCACCTTAGCGCCGCTTGGTTTCGACCTGATGCAGCAACAGATGCGCAAAGGCGACCGCAGCCGCCGCGACGATGACCGCTATCTGTTCCTCGAAGCGCTGATCTCGGCGCAGCAGCAGCTCTATATCAGCTACATTGGCCGGGCGATTCAGGACAACACGGAGCGCTATCCATCGGTATTAGTGAGCGAGCTGGTGGATTATCTGGGACAAAGCTTCCGTCTGCCGGAGGATGAAGCACTTGAACCCGATATCAGTGAGCAACGCGTGCGCGACCATCTGCAAAAGCTGCACAGCCGCATGCCGTTTGCCGCAGAGAACTTCCAACCGGGCGCACCCGGGCAAAGCTTTGCTGCGGAGTGGCTGCCAGCGGCCAGCGGCAGCGGCGTGGCACAGCCGGATTTTGTACAGCCTTTGCCGCCTGCACCGTTAGAAACCTTGTCGCTGGAGCAACTGCTGCGCTTCTGGCGTCATCCGGTGCGCGCATGGTTCCAGCAGCGCTTGGGTGTGGCTTTCTGGATGGAAGAGAGCGAACTGCCCGACAGCGAACCGTTCGCGCCTGATAGCCTCGAACGCTACCAAATCAACGCCCAATTACTGAATACGCTGGTCAACGGTGACGATCCGGCGCAACTGTATGCGCGCCATCGCGCGGCAGGCAATCTGCCTTACGGCGCGTTCGGGGAACTTTTCTGGCAGAGCCAGACCGAAGAGATGCTGGAAGTGGCAGTCGAGGTGAGCGGTCAACGCCAGCCCGCCGAAAGTTGGGAAATCAATCTGGCGCTCGGCGCAGTGCAATTGACGGGCTGGCTAACGCAGGTGCAAGCTGATGGCCTGCTGCGCTGGCGTCCGGGCGTGCTGAACATGAATGATGGTCTGCTGTTATGGCTGGAACATCTGGTGTATTGCGCATTGGGCGGCAGCGGTGAAAGCCGCATGTACGGTCGTAAACAGAGTCACTGGCGCTTCGCGGCGCTGCCTGCTGAACAGGCGCTGTCGCTGCTGAATGAGTATGTTGTGGGTTATCAGGCTGGATTAGTCCAGCCGCTGATGCTGCTGAATAAATCCGGCGGCGCCTGGCTGGAAGCCAGCTTTGACAGTAAGTCGCAGCAGTTGCTGGAGGACGAAGCAACGCAGAAAAAGGCACTTAACAAATTGCTGCAAGCCTGGCAGGGTGGTTTCCAGGTGGAAGGCGAGGGCAGCGATCCCTATCTGCAGCGCCTGAGTCGCTCATTGGATGATGATGCCGTGCAGGCGATAACTGCCGCCGCACGCCAATGGTATTTGCCGGTGCGCCTGGCGCATCAAAATGATGAATAGCAAGGGAATACGGCCTCGTTTGAGGTTGTTCCTGACAAGATAAGAAAGTTTGTCTATTTCACCGCTGGGCACACAGCCAGCGGAAAAGGGTAACGTAAGGGGTTTAAATGCGGATTTACGCACGCTGGATTGGAGCGCTGCTGCTGAGCACGTTAGCGCTGAATGCCTTTGCCGATACCGATCGCGGCTGGCAACCCATCAATGACACCATTCGTAAAAGCGATCACGATCCACGCAGTTACCAGGCGATTACATTAAACAACGGCATGACCGTGTTGCTGGTCTCGGATGCCGAAGCGCCTAAATCACTGGCGGCGCTGACCTTACCGATTGGTTCGCTGGACGATCCTAATCAGCAACTGGGTTTGGCGCACTATCTCGAACACATGGTGTTGATGGGATCAAAGCGTTATCCGCAGCCTGATAATCTCGCCGAATTCCTGAAAAAGAATGGCGGCAGCCACAATGCCAGCACCGCGTCGTATCGCACGGCGTTCTATCTGGAAGTGGAAAACAGTGCGCTGCAGCCAGCAGTCGATCGTCTGGCTGATGCGATTGCTGAACCGTTGCTCGATCCGGTTAATGCCGACCGTGAGCGCCATGCGGTCAACGCAGAACTGACCATGGCTCGCTCACGCGATGGCTTGCGCATGGCGCAGGTGGGCGCAGAAACCCTTAATCCCGCGCATCCTGGCTCGCGCTATTCCGGCGGCAACCTCGATACGTTGAGCGACAAGCCGGACAGCAAATTGCATCAGGCGCTGACCGATTTTTATCACAGCCATTATTCCGCCAATCTGATGAAGGCGGTGATCTACAGCAACAAACCGCTGCCCGAGATGGCCGACATTGCGGCAAAAACCTTTGGTCGTGTGGCTAATCATCAGACCACCGTGCCAGAGATTGACGTGCCGGTGGTGACCGACGCGCAGAAGGGCATCATTATCCATTACGTGCCCGCGCAGCCGCGCAAGCAGTTAAAAATTGAGTTCCGTATCCCGAACAACAGCGGCCAGTTCCGCAGTAAAACCGATACGCTTATCAGCTACATTCTCGGCAATCGCAGCAAAAACACCCTCAACGACTGGCTGCAAAAGCAGGGGCTGGCGGATGGCGTCAGTGCAGGTGCTGACCCAATGACCGAGCGCAACAGCGGCGTCTTCGCTATCAGCGTCTCGTTAACCGACAAAGGTCTGGCGCAGCGCGATGAAGTGGTCGCTGCGGTGTTTAGCTACCTCGATATGCTGCGCAGCAAAGGCATCAGCAAAGCGTACTTCGATGAAGTCTCCCACGTGCTGGCGCTGGATTTCCGTTATCCATCGATTACCCGCGATATGGATTACATTGAGTGGTTGGTGGATACCATGCTGCGGGTGCCGGTTGAACACACGCTGGATGCGCCGTATCTGGCCGATCAGTTCGATCCCGCTGCAATCAAAACGCGTCTCGATGAGATGACGCCGCAGAACGCGCGTATCTGGTACATCAGCCCGCAGGAGCCGCATAACAAAGAGGCCTACTTTGTGAATGCGCCCTATCAGGTGGACAAAATCAGCGAGGCCCAGTTCAGCGACTGGCAGCAACGCGCCGCACAGCTCCAACTGTCGATGCCCACGCTGAATCCCTACATTCCGTCGGATTTCGCCATCATTCCTGCCGATGGCAAAACCTACCATCATCCGGTCGCACTGACCTATGGCGACAGCATGCGTATTTACTGGATGCCAAGTCAGCTGTTTGCCAGCGAACCGAAAGCCGCTATCACCCTGGCACTGCGTAACAAATCCGCGATTAGCGATGCGCGCCAGCAGGTGCTGTTTGGCTTGAATGACTATCTCTCCAGCCTGGCGCTGGATGAACTGAATTCGCAGGCCTCGGTTGGCGGCATCAGTTTCTCCACCGGGGAAGATGATGGCATCGTGTTTAGCGCCAGCGGTTTTACCCAACGTCTTCCGGAATTGCTGAAGAAGCTGGTGGAAGGTTACGCCACCTTTACGCCGGATCAGCAGCAGCTGGAGCAGGCCAAATCCTGGTATCTGGATCGACTGGAAGCAGCAGAGAAGGGCAAAGCGTTTGAGCAGGCGATTCAGCCGATGCAGATGTTGTCGCAGCTGCCTTACACCCAGCGTGAAACGCGCCGCAAACTGGTGAAGGACATCACGCTGAAAGAGGTCACCGATTACCGCGATGCGCTGATTCATCATGCAACGCCGGAAATGATGGTGGTGGGCAATCTCTCTGCCGATCGCGTGAAACAGCTCGGCGATGAGCTGCAGCAGCAGTTGCAGAGCGATGGTCACGGCTACTGGCACAGTGATTATGTGACGGTGGATAAAGCGATGAAGGCCAACCTGCAAAAAGCCGGCAGTAGCACCGATTCGGCGCTGGCCGCGCTGTATGTGCCGTTGGGCTTCAGCGAATATCAAAGCATGGCCAACAGCACCATGCTGAGCCAGATCGTCCAACCCTGGTTCTACAACCAGTTGCGTACCGAAGAGCAGCTCGGCTACGCGGTGTTTGCGTATCAGATGCCGATTGGTCGCCAATGGGGCATCGGTTTCCTGCTGCAAAGTAACAGCAAGCAGCCGGCGTTTTTACTGCAACGCTTCCAGGCGTTTTATCCGCAGGCGGAACAGCGTCTGCGCAGCATGAAAGCGGAAGATTTTGCCCAGTATCAGCAGGCGCTAATTAACGATATGAAGCAGCGCCCGCAAACGCTGGATGAAGAGGCGAACCGCTTTAACCGTGACTTTAAACGTCAGAACTTTGCTTTCGATACGCGTGAAAAAGCGATTGAGCAAATCCAGCAGCTAACACCAGCTGGTCTGGCCGACTTCTTCCATCAGGCGGTATTAGCACAAACAGGCATGGCGATGATTTCTCAGATTGGCGGCAGCCATGATGGCGCGACCAAAGATGACTACGCGCAACTGCCGGGCTGGACCACATGGGATGAGGTCCAGAAACTGCAGCAATCGTTGCCCGTGAAGAGTGACACGCAATGAGTCTGCTACCTGAATCGCTCAATCCTCTGACGCTGCCGCTGCGCGGTGAGCGTCTGATTGAGGCCTCCGCAGGGACCGGTAAAACCTTTACCATCGGGCTGCTCTATCTGCGGCTGCTGCTGGGATTGGGCGGACAACATGCTTATTCGCGTCCGCTGTCGGTCGAAGAGATTCTGGTGGTAACCTTTACCGAGGCCGCTACCGCTGAACTGCGCGGGCGTATTCGCGCCAACATCCACGAGCTGCGGTTAGCCTGCCTGCGCGGCATTAGCAGCAATCCGATGCTGATGCAGCTGCTGCAAGAGATCCCGCAACCCGCCGATGCCGCCTCGCTGCTGCTGGCCGCCGAACGTCAGATGGATGAAGCCGCCATTTTCACCATCCACGGCTTCTGCCAGCGCATGCTGAATCTCAACGCCTTTGAGTCCGGCATGCTGTTTGAACAACAGCTGATTGAGGATGAACAGCTGCTGCTGCGCCAGGCGACCGCCGATTTCTGGCGTCGTCACTGCTATCCGCTGACGCTGGATGTTGCGCGGGTAATTGTCAGTGAATGGAGCGGCCCAGAGCAGTTGCTTTCCACTTTGCGTCCGTGGTTGCAGGGCGAATCGCCCAGCCTGCTTCTGCCGCCTGCTGACAGTGAAACTCTGGCTTCACGCCACAGCGAAAACCTGGCGCGTATCGCCGCCATGAAAGCGCAATGGCTGGCGGTGGGTGAAGAGGTGCTGACGCTGGTGGGGCAATCTGATGTGGATAAGCGCAGCTACAGCAGCAAAAATTTGCCGGTCTGGGTCAACAAAGTCAGCTCCTGGGCGCAGAGCGAAACGCGTGATTATCAGGTGCCTGCCGAACTGGCGCGCTTCAGTCAGCGCATGCTTGAAGAGAAGACCAAAAAGGGCAATCCGCCGCATCACACCCTGTTTGACGCCATCGACAGTTTCCTTGCCCAGCCGCTGTCGCTGCGCGACCTGGTGATTGCGCGTGCGCTGGTCGAGGTGCGCGCTGCGGTGCGCAAAGAGAAACGTCAGCAGGCGCTGCTAGGCTTTGATGATTTGCTGAGCCGCCTCGACGAAGCCCTGCAACAGTCGAGCGGTGAGCAGCTGGCTCAGGCGATTCGCCAGCGTTTCCCGGTAGCACTGATAGATGAGTTTCAGGACACCGATCCGCTGCAATACCGCATCTTCCGCACGCTTTACATCAATCAGCCAGCGCATGCGCTGCTGCTGATTGGCGATCCCAAACAGGCGATTTACGCGTTTCGTGGCGCGGATATTTTTACCTATATCCGCGCGCGCAGCGAAGTCAGTGCGCACTACACGCTGGACACCAACTGGCGCTCGTCGCCAGCGATGGTCAATAGCGTTAATCAACTGTTTGCACGCCTCGACGCGCCCTTCCTGTTTGCGGAGATCCCGTTCCAGCCGGTGCAGTTCGCACCACCAAACCAACCGTTGTCTCTTAACATCGATCAGGTTGAGCAAGCGGCGTTACGCTTCTGGCTACAACCAGGCGAAGGCTGCAGCGTTGGCGATTATCAGCAACGTATGGCGCAGCAGTGTGCAGCCGATATTAGTCGCTGGTTGCAGGCCGGGCAGCAGCAGCGCGCGATGCTGGGCAAAGCGCCCACTTTGCGGCCGGTACAAGCCTCTGACATCACCGTGCTGGTGCGCAGCCGTAACGAAGCCAACCTGATTCGCGAAGCACTCAATCTGCTGGGCATTCCATCGGTTTACCTGTCGAATCGCGACAGCGTTTACACCACGCCGGAAGCGCGAGAGCTGTTATGGCTGTTGCAGGCAGTACTGGCGCCGGAGCAGGAGCGTATGCTGCGCACCGCGCTGGCAACGTCGCTGTTTGCTTTTGATGCCTCGCAGCTGGATGCGCTGGATCAGGATGCGCGCGGTTGGGATGAACTGGTGGATACCTTTGCCCGCTGGCAGCTGGTGTGGCAGCAGCGTGGCGTCTTGCCGATGCTGCGCGAGATGATGCTAGAGCGCCAGCTGGCGGAAAATCTGCTGGCCTCGGAGAACGGTGAGCGTCGGCTGACGGATTTACTGCATCTGGGCGAACTGCTGCAGGAAGCGGCTGCACAACTGGATAGCCCGCATGCGCTGGTGCGCCATCTGGCACAGCAGATCGCGCGTCCGGACAGCCAGTCTGCCAGCCAGCAGCTGCGTCTGGAGAGCGATCGCCATCTGGTGCAGATCGTCACCATCCACAAATCTAAAGGCCTGCAATATCCGTTAGTGTGGCTGCCGTTTGCCGCCGGTTTCCGCGAGGCCGATACCGCGCTCTATCATGATCGTGAGAACTTTGACGCGGTGCTGGATCTGCAAGCCGACGAGGAGAGCCTGGCGCTGGCCGAACAGGAGCGTCTGGCGGAGGATTTACGCCTGCTTTACGTGGCATTGACCCGTTCGATCTATCACTGCAGCGTCGGCGTGGCACCGCTGTTTCGCGGCACACGCAAGAAAGAGGGCGAGAGCGATTTGCATAAAAGCGCGCTCGGTTTTCTGTTGCAACGCGGCGAAGCGGCGACGGCCGAACAGCTCGGTGCGTTACTGCATGACATGGACGCGGCGGGCACCGATGTGGTGCTGGCAGAAGATATGCAAGCCGAGCGCTGGCAGGTTGAGGCTGTGGTCGATAGCGAGTTAGGTGCGCGATCCGTAACGCGTGTGCTGGCCGATCCGTGGCGCGTCACCAGTTATTCCGGTTTGCAGCAGCACAGTGCTCATCGTCTGCTTGAGGTGATGCCGAATTTTGATGTCGAAGCGGCAGGCGAAGAGGAGCGTGAAGAGGAAGAGGAAGCAGCGCTCACGCCACATCATTTCCCGCGCGGTGCTGCGCCGGGAACATTTTTACACGAGCTGTTCGAATCGCTGGATTTCCCGCAGCCGCCTTCTGAAGAGAAGCTGGCGCAACATCTGCAGCAAAACGGCTATCCGCTGCACTGGCAGCCGATGCTCAGCGCGTGGATTACGCGTGTATTGAGCACGCCGCTCAACGCGCAGGGCATTCATCTGGCACAGGTGCAGAGCAGAGATCGTTTGGTAGAGATGGCGTTCTATCTACCGATTGACAACGTGCTGACCGCGCATGAACTGAGCGCGTTAATTTCTCAGGATGCGTTATCGGCACAGGCTCCGCCGCTCGATTTTCGTCAGGTGCAAGGCATGTTAAAAGGCTTTATCGATCTGGTGTTCCGCTGGCAGGGCAAATATTACCTGCTGGATTACAAATCCAACTGGCTCGGCGACAGCCATGAGGCTTACACGCCGCAGGCCATGGCGCAGGCGATGATCGACCACCGCTACGATTTGCAGTACCAACTCTACACGCTGGCGCTGCACCGCTATTTACAACATCGCGTGCCGGATTACGATTATGAGCAGCATTTCGGCGGTGTGTTTTATCTGTTCCTGCGTGGCATGGACGGCAGTTCGCCAGACAACGGCGTGTTCCACACCCGCCCGACTTTCGATTTTGTTTCACAACTGGATAGCCTGTTTCGCGGGCCGGGAGCGACAGCATGAGCGGTATGACCGCGCTTTTAGCACAGGCGGCTGAGCTGCGTTTGCTGCGCTCGCTGGATGTCCAGTTCGCCCAACTGCTGGCCGATGACGAGCAACCGGCGCGTTTGCTGCTGGCAGCGTGCCTCAGCGCGGAGGCGGGAGATGGGCATGTCTGTTTGCCGTTATCACAGCTAAGCCGCGACAACCTGTTTAAGGGACGCCATGCGGAGCTGGCGCAGGCCATCTGGCAAGCGGCAGGCGAACCGCAGGATTGGCCTGCAATTTTAAGCGGCTGGACGGCGCTGAGTCGCAGCGAGCAAGCGGCGCCCATCGTGCTGAGCGAAAATCGTCTCTATCTGCATCGCCTTTGGCACAACGAAGGGCAGGTGGCGCGTTTCTTCCAGTCACAGTCAACAGCACAGCCTTTTGCGCCTGAACGGGTCAGGG
>NZ_DALYOQ010000047.1:31953-36446 GCF_031974595.1 Pantoea sp. CTOTU46764
ACCAACATCACAAGCTGTTGCGGCTGAAGAGGTGCGGCTAGTGCTGGATCAGCTGTTTGGCATCGAGCCGGATAACTGGCAGAAGATTGCGGCTGCGGTGGCGCTGACGCAGAAAACTGCGGTGATCTCGGGCGGTCCCGGCACCGGCAAAACCACCACGGTGGCAAAACTGCTGGCGGCGCTGATCCGTCTCAGTGAAGGCGCGTTACGTATTCAGTTGGCTGCACCAACCGGTAAAGCGGCGGCGCGTCTCACCGAATCGCTGGGCAAGGCGCTGCAAAAGCTGCCGGTGAGCGAGGCGGAGCGGCAGCGCTTTCCAGCCGATGCCACCACGCTGCACCGCTTGTTAGGCGCGCAGCCGGAAACGCAGCGCCTGCGCTATCACGCCGGGAATCCGCTGCATCTGGATGTGCTGGTGGTAGATGAAGCCTCAATGGTCGATCTCGGTATGATGGCGAATCTGATTGCGGCATTGCCAGCGCAGGCGCGCGTGATATTTCTTGGCGATCGCGATCAGCTGGCGTCGGTGGAAGCGGGCGCGGTGCTCGGTGATATCTGTCGTTGTGCCGAAGCTGGATACAGCCCGATGCGTGCTGCGCAGCTGAGTGCGCTCACCGGCAGTGAAGTAGCGGGTAACGATGACAGCAGCGCGCCCGCCGTACGCGACGCGATTTGCCTGCTGCGTAAAAGCTACCGCTTTGACGCCAACTCCGGCATTGGCCAACTGGCCGCAGCGGTTAACGCCGGTGATGTAAAGGCGGCTGAAGCCGTATTCCAGGCCGGTTTCAGCGATATCACCCGTCAACCTTTACAGGATGCGGATGCGTATCAGGCGATGCTGACGGAGATTGCTGCCGGTTATCAGCCATTCCTGAAACTCATTAGCCAACGCGCTGATCCTGCAGAGATTATCGCGGCATTTGGCCGATATCAGCTGCTGTGCGCGCTGCGTGAAGGGCCGTTTGGCGTGCAGGGATTGAACCAGCGTATTGAGCAGAAGCTGATGCAGCTGCAGCTGATTCGTCGTCCAACCGGCGGCAGTCGCTGGTATCAGGGACGTCCGGTGATGGTGACGCGCAACGACAGCGCGCTGGGCCTGTTTAACGGCGATATCGGCATTACGCTGTTTGATGAGGAAGGTCTGCTGAAAGTGTTCTTCCCGTTGCCGGATGGCAGCATTAAAGCGGTGCAGCCGAGCCGATTGCCGACGCACGATACCGCGTGGGCGATGACGGTACATAAATCGCAGGGTTCGGAGTTTGATCATACGGCGCTGGTGATGCCGGCGCAGTTTCTGCCGGTGTTAACGCGCGAACTGATTTACACCGCAATTACCCGCGCACGTAAGCAGCTGACGTTGTATAGCGATGACAGCGTGTTCCGCCGTGCTGTGCAGTTGCGTACCCAGCGACGCAGCGGATTGCTGGAGCGGTTGAGCGGGGAGTAAAGCTGGTGCGGTGATGGACAAGGTCGGCATTAATGCCGACCCTACGGGAATGGTTTCGTATGGCCGATATGAACGGTTTTAGTAGGGTCGCCATTCATGGCGACCAATCACACCAACCGCACTTAACCCAAATCCGCCATCAGCACTTTTGAACGGCGCTGATAGTTATACATCTGCTTCTTGCTCTCAGGCAGCGACTCAATATCCACCGGCGTAAAGCCACGCTCCTGGAACCAGTGAATGCTGCGCGTGGTTAACACAAACAGCTTCTTCAGCCCCATCTGACGCGCCTGTAACGCCACGCGATCCAGCAACAGTTCGCCACGCGACGAACTACGGTAATCCGGATGCACTGCCACACAAGCCATCTCGCCAATCTGCTCATCCGGGAACGGATAGAGCGCGGCGCAGGCGATGGTCAGGTTATCGCGCTGAATAATGGTGAACTTATCAATCTCCATCTCCAGCTGCTCGCGGGAACGACGCACCAGAATCCCTTGCTGCTCCAGCGGGCGAATCAATTCGAGAATACCGCCGATATCGTTGATGTTGGCGCGACGAATCTGCTCGGCCGACTCCATCACAATCTGGGTACCGATACCGTCGCGTGAGAACAGTTCTTGCAGCAACGCGCCATCTTCCTGATAGCTAATCAGGTGGCTGCGACGCACGCCGCTGCGGCAGGCTTTGACCGCACCACGCAAGAACCGCACGGTGCCAGAGAGGAAATCGCCATCGCTCTCCATTTCGTCGATGCGCGCCTGGGCTTCGTTCGGGAACAGTTCAGAAATAATCGCGCCTTCGCGATTGGTCACGCCCTGTTCAGAGCAGAAACCAATCATCTTCTCGGCTTTCAATTTGATCGCCAGCTGCGTCGCCACTTCTTCTGACGTCAGGTTAAAGCTCTCACCGGTCACAGAAACCGCCACCGGACCGAGCAGTACAATCGCGTCGTTGTCCAGCTGACGATGAATCGCTTCCTCATCAATACGACGAATACGGCCGCTATGGCAGTAATCAACCCCATCATCCACGCCGAGCGGCTGCGCGATAATGAAGTTGCCGCTCACCACATTAATGTGCGCACCTTGCAGCGGCGTATTATTGAGGCTCATCGACAGACGTGCGGTGATATCCAGCTGTAAACGACCTGCGGCTTGCTTCACCAGCTCAAGGGACTGCGCATCGGTCACGCGGGTGTGTTTGTGGTAAATCGGTTCCAGCTGTTGCTGGGCCATGCTGGCGTCAATCTGCGGACGCGCACCATAAACCACCACCAGGCGAATGCCGAGGCTATGCAGCAAACCGATGTCATTAACGATGCTTGAGAAGTTCTCATGCTCGATGGCCTCGCCACCCAACATGATGACAAAGGTCTTGTCACGATGGGTATTTATATAGGGAACGGTATGGCGAAAACCCTGAACCAGTTCTGTACTGCGTTCCTTCACGGCATAGCCCTCTGTGCATGTTTATTCGTAATTTTCGTATTTTTATGCTCTTTTGCCCCTTATTGCAAGCGCCGGGCCTGACGTTACTTTACGATTTTCCTGATGCAACACGCGCTAACAGCCTGCATTATCTGGTTTTTCCGGCAAGACAAGACAATTCTCATCGAACAAAGTTTTCACTTTCTTGCCATCAAGTGACGATTTTTTAGACATAACACAGTAGTTGGAGCGGCATGTCCGAAGCTTTCACACGACGACGATTATTACAGGGCGCAGGCGCACTATTCATGCTGAGCGTCACGCGCACCGGGCTGGCTGCCAGTCAGCACATTGTGGCGGTGCGCATCTGGCCATCATCGACTTACTCCCGCGTTACACTGGAATCGAACGTTCCCCTTAAGTACAAGCAGTTCACGCTGAGTCATCCCGATCGTCTGGTTATTGATATTGAAAATATGCACATCAATCCGGTCCTGAAAGGGGTCGATAAACTGGTGCGCGTGGACGATCCCTTCATCAAAACGGCACGCGTGGGTCAGTTTGACGCCAACACGGTACGCCTTGTACTGGAACTGAAGCGCAGCACGGCACCTAAGACCTTCACCCTGGCGCCGGTGGCGGGCATTAAGCATCGCTTAGTGGTCGATCTCTATCCTAATCAGCAATCACGGGAAGAGGATCCGCTACTGGCATTACTGCAGGATTACAATCAGGGCGATCTTGAGCGCGATCAGCCGGTGCAGGCGGCGCTGCCGGGGAAAGCGGGGCGCGATCGCCCGATTATTATCATGATCGATCCCGGACATGGCGGTGAAGATCCTGGCGCGCATGGCAAATACAAAACGCGTGAGAAAGATATCGTGCTGAAGATTGGTCGCTATCTGAAGGCGCTGATCGACAAAGAGCGCAACATGAAAGCCTACATGACGCGCAATGAGGATGTGTTCATCCCGCTGCGCGTTCGCGTGGCGAAAGCGCGTAAGCAGCGCGCGGATCTGTTTATCTCGATCCACGCTGATGCCTTCACCAGTCGCGCAGCGCGCGGTTCATCGGTGTTTGCGCTCTCAACCAGCGGCGCAACTTCAGCGGCAGCACGCTTCCTCGCGCAAACGCAGAATGAGGCCGATTTGATTGGCGGCGTCAGCATGAGCGGCGATCGCTATCTCGACCACACCATGTTTGACATGGTGCAGCGGCAAACCATCAGCGACAGCCTGAAGTTTGGCAAAGAGGTACTTTCGCGCATGGGACATATCAACCACCTGCACAAGCGCACGGTCGATCAGGCGGGATTCGCAGTGTTGAAAGCACCGGATATTCCTTCGATACTGGTGGAAACCGCGTTTATCAGTAATGTCGAAGAGGAGCGCAAGCTGCGCACGTCGCGCTATCAGCATCAGGTGGCCGAGGCGATTCTGCATGGGATTAAAGCGTATTTTGATAAAGGTGCGGCGCTGGCACATCGCTGAGGAGGGCGGCAGCAATGCCGCTTTTTTGAACGCCAGAAACAAAAAAACACCCGTTAAGGTGTTTAAATGATTGGTTGCGGGGGCCGGATTTGAACCGACGACCTTCGGGTTATGAGCCCGACGAGC